>NZ_JBEYZW010000002.1:0-213127 GCF_040646215.1 Streptomyces sp. NPDC046215
CGGCCTGCTGATCGAGGTCGTCGCCTACGCCGTGTTCGCCGTCGCCGGGGACCCGGGCCCGCCCCGCCACGACCCGCCGTGTCCGCCGCTTGCGTTCCGGTGCGGCACGTAATGGAGAGCCGGGCTCCCTATACTGCCGCCATGGTCAACATCGCGAACGGTCCGGTGGCCGGCCCCCGGCGGCCGGGCCGGCCACACACCGGCAGGCCCCGGGACGGGCGCATCGACGCGGCCGTGCCCGCCGCGGTGATGGCGATCCTCGGCGAGTCGGGCTACGCCGGCCTGACCCTGGAGGCCGTGGCCGCCCGCGCGGGCACCAGCAAGCCCGCCCTGCGCCGCCGCTGGCCGTCCCGGCAGCACCTCGTCGTGGACGCGCTGGTCGCCACCGTCCCCGCCGCGCCGGCGGCCGACACCGGGTGCACCCACTGCGACCTCGTCGCCGGCATCGGCGCGCTCGGCCAGGCGTTCGGCGCACCCCTGGGGCGGCGGGTGCTGCCCGCCCTCGCCGCCGACCTCGCCGACACCCCGGAGCTGGAGAGCGCCTTCCTCGACAGGTTCTTCCACCCCCGCCGGGCACCGGCGGCGGACGCCCTGCGCCGGGGGATCCGCCGGGGGGAGGTCCGGGCGGACGCCGACATCGACCTGCTCCTGGACATGCTCGTCTCCACCACCTCCTACCGGGTCCTGTTCGGGCACCTGCCCGCGACCCCGGCCCTGGCCGAGCAGGTGGTGAAGGTGGTGATGGCGGGAGCCGCCACGGCCCCCTGGCGCTGCCGGCGCGGACGCGGCGGCCCGGGCTGACCCGCCGGGGCGGCCGCGGGAGCGCCCGCACAGGAGTGGACGGAGGTGAGGAATCAGGGAGGGAGAGAGAGCTGTGCTGAGCCGGGACGGCGAGATAGCGGCCCTGGAAGGGGCCCTGGACACCGCGGGCGCCGGAATGGGCGCCAGCCTGCTGCTGGAGGGCGGCATCGGCGCGGGCAAGTCGCACCTGATGCGCGCCGCGCTGGCGGCCGCGCGCGGCCGGGGCTTCGGGACGGTCGCCGCGCGGGCCCGGCCCCACGAGTGGCACCGGCCCCACGGCGTGCTGCACCAGGTCCGCGGCCAGCTCCTCGGCATCCTCGGCGAAACCGGGCCCGGGCCCGCCCCGGCCCCCGCCGGCGGGCAGGCCGCCGAGGTGCACCGACTGATCACCGCGTCGGCGGCGACCGCCCCCGTGCTCATCGCGCTCGACGACCTCCAGTGGACGGACGCCCCGTCCCTGCACTGGCTCGGCTACCTGATGGCCCGTCTGGAGGGCGTCCGCGTCGTCCTGCTGGCCACGCTGGGGCTCGACCGCCCCGACCTGACGGGCGCCCCGGGCCGGGGCGCCGCCGAGTCCCCCGCCCAGGTGGCCGCGGGCTTCCACCGGCGCGTCGTGCTCCAGGGGCTCGGCCCGGACAGCGTCGCGCACCTGCTGTCCACGGCCCTCGGCGCACCGGTGGACAGCGGCCTCGCCGAAGCCTGCCGTGAGGCCACCGGCGGCAACCCCCTGCTGCTCCAGGCCCTGTTGCGCGAGCTCCGGCGCGCCCCCGCCGGCCCCGGAGGGCTCACCGCCGAACACGTCGCGGCGCTCGGGCCCGCGGAGATCGCGGAAACCCTCCTGGCCCGTCTCGGCGACTGCTCCCCGCACGTGCGGGCCGTCCTCGACGCGGTGTCGGTCGCCGCCCCCGGCGCGGACGGCGACCTCGTCGCCCGGCTCTCCGGCGCCGAGCGGACCGCAGCGGCCGACGCCCTGTACCGGCTGGTGCGCTGCGGCGTTTTGACGGAGGGCCCGGAGGGCACCGGCTTCCGCCACCCCGTGGTCGCGGCGGCGTTCCGGGCGCGGATCCCGCCCGGCGAGCGGGCCCGGCTGCACGCGGAAGCGGCCCAGGCGCTGTACGCGGCCGGCGCCCCCCGCGAGCGCGTCACCGCGCACCTGCTGCCCGGCGCGCCCGTCGGCGAGCCCTGGGCCCGCCGGCTGCTCGTCGACGCGGCCGACGCGGCGCTGGCCGCCGGGGCCCCGGCACAGGCGCGGGGCTTCCTGGAGCGCGGCCTCGCCGAGTGCGGCCCCGACGAGGCGCCGGACCTGCTGCGCCGGCTGGGCCACATCGCGCTGGCGGACGGCCCCGAGCACGCGGTCGCCCACCTGCGCCGCACCGTCGGCCTGATCCGGGGCCACGGCGAGCAGCGGGCCATGGTGCTCCTCGATCTGGCCCAGGCGGCCGCGCTCACCGGTGATCTGACGGAGGCTCTGCGCACGGTCCGGGAGGAGGCCGGCGAGCTGGAGCACCAAGGCGCCGGCCGGGAGCTCCGGACGGGCTTCCGGGCCGTCCTCGACCTGCTCGAACTCCTGGACGGCCAGGGGGCGCGGCCCGCCGCCCCGGTGCTGCTGAGCGAGGTCGCCCGGTCCCCCTGGGTGCGCCGCGCCCAGGCGGCCCTGCCCGCGATGAGCGCGCACTGGAGCGGCAGGAACCGTGCCGAGGCGCTGCACCACGCCCGGCTCGCGCTGGGCGAACCGGCCGCCACGGTCAACGACCACGCCGTGCTGCGGCTCGGGCTCGTCCTCGTCCTGGCCCGCTCGGGCGCCGGGGAGGAGGCCTTGACGACCGCCCGGGCCGTGCTCGCCGCCGCGACGGCGGAGGGCTCCCGCACCGTCGTGGCCCTGGCCCGGACCGCCCTCGCCGAGATCGCGTTCCGGGCGGGCCGGCTCCCCGACTGCCTCGACGCGGCCCGCGCCGTCCTGGAAGAGGGCCCGCGGTCCGCCGAGCGCGAGTGGCTGGGCTCCGCCCTGGCCCGCGGCCTGCTCGGCAGCGCCCTGCACGAGACCGGCGACGACGAAGGGGCGCGGCGCGTCCTGCTGGCCCCCGGCCTCGACACCGCCGTGCCGGGGCCGGCCCTGCCCGATCTGCTGTTCCACCGCGGCCGGCTCCAGATCGCGCTCGGGAGGGTCGGGCCGGGGCTGGCCGATCTGGAGGAGTGCGGGCGGCTCCTGGTGCGGTGGGGGCGGCCCAACCCGGCGCTGTGCCCCTGGCGTTCGGAGGCGGCCCTGGCCCACGCCCGGCTCGGCGACGAGGAGGCCGCCCGGCGCCTGGTGGCCGAGGAGCTGACGCTGGCCCGGTCCTTCGGGGCCCCGCACGCGGTGGGGGCGGCGCTGCGCGCGGCCGCGCTGCTCGCGCCGGCCGAGGAGCGCTTCGCCCTGCTCGGTGAGGCGGCGCGGCTGCTCCGGGAGGCCGGTGCGGCGCTCGACGAGGCCCGGACGCTGCGGGACATGGGCCGGGAACTGCTGCGCGCCCGCCGGACCCGGCAGGCGCGTGAACACCTGCGGGCGGCCTCGGCGCTCGCCGAGCAGTGCGGGGCCCTCGCCCTGGTGCGGGAGCTGCGCCACGACATGGCCGAGGCGGGGGCGCGGCCGCGCCGGGCCGCCGAGACCGGTCCGGGCTCGCTCACCCCGGCGGAGCGCAGGACGGCGCTGCTCGCGGCGGAGGGGCTGTCCAACCGGGAGATCGCGGACCGCCTGTACGTCACCCGCAGAACGGTGGAGATGCATCTGAGCCGGGTGTACCGGAAGCTGTCGATATCGGACCGCCGGGCCCTGCGCCTGGCGACCGGTGACCAGGAGGCGACGGAGCACGGCGCGGCGACCCCCGGGGAGTGCGCCTGACGGGGCATGAATCACCGTATGAGCCACGTCAGTTCGGGCACCCGAACCCTATGCGAACGATTGCCGCCGATACCCGGCAGTACGGGCCCCCGCGGATCACCCGGCCGGAAACGATCTGTTCCCGGGCGGGCCCGGCCGCCTACCGTCCGGCCATGACTTCCGCCCCACATCCGGACCCGGCCGGCGCGGCGGCGCCCCGCGGGAGGTCCGCGCGCCGATGACCCGCACCCCGGAGCCGCCCTCTCCCCTGGACCGGACGATGCGCGCATTCCCCGTCCGCCACCCCGACGCCCGGCTGCGCATCGGCGCGCTGCTGCACCTCACCGGGGCCGCCCCGGACATCGGGGTGCTCCGCGGCCGCATAGCCGACCGGCTGCCGGCCCTGCCCGTCCTGACCCACTACCTCGCCGGGTCGGGCACCCGGTGGGAGACGGAGCACCGCTTCGAACCCGCCGCCCACGTGGTGGACCATCCGCTGCCGCCCGGCCCGGCGCACCTGGACCGCGCGGTCCAGCGGCTGTTGCGGGACCCGCTCCCCGAGGGGGCGCCGCACTGGCGCGTGTGGCTCCTGCGCGGCCACGTCCCCGGCGGGTACGCCGTGCTCTACCTCGTGCACCACGCCGTGCAGGACGGCGCGGGCATGCTGCACACCCTGGAGACCCTCTTCACCGCGGACGGCGTCCCCGAGGACCGGTCGTCCGCCGTGTTCCACGGGTTCGCCGGGGCCCCGCGGCTCACCCTCCCGGACCGGGTACGGGCGCTGGCGACCGCGTCCCGCACCGCCCGCAGGACCGCGGTGTGGAACTCTTCCCGGCACCCCCTGTCCTCCCTGCGGACGTTCCGCTGGGCCGAGGTGCCGACCCGGTCCCTGCGGGCCGTCGCCCGCACCCGGAGCGGCACCGTCAACGACGCCTACCTCGCCACGCTCGCCCACGCGCTCCAGGGGTGGGCGGGCTCGTACTGGCCGCTGGTGCACCGCTCAGCGCACCTGGAGCTGACCATGCCGGCGAACGTCCGCCGTCCCGGGGAGGCCGGTGCCCCCGGCAACCGTTCGGTGATGGTGCGGCTGGCGCTGCCGGGCGGGGACGTGCCGCTGGAACGCCGCCTGGAGGGCGCCGTCCGGGCCACCGCCCCGCTGAGGTCGGGCCGCAGCCGGGAGGCGCTGCGCCGGGCGACGGCGTCGTCGTACGCCCCCCAGTGGCTGCTGCGCGGCATCACCCGGCTCTGCGCCACCCCGGCCCACGCCACGGTGGGGGTTTCCGGCCTGGTGCTCCGCCACGGCCTGGAGCTGGACGGGGACCCGGTCACCCGGGTGGCGCCGGTGGGCTGCCTGCCCGGGGGCAGCCCCCTGGGGGTGCTGGCGCTGGCCTACCGGGGCACGTCCACGGCCTGCTTCATCGCGGACCGGGCGGTGCCCGGCCTGGACACCCTGCACCAGCGCTGGCGGCGCACCGTCCTGACGGGCGGGGACGGCGTCTGACCCGCCGCCGGCCGGAGCCGGCGGGGTCTCAGGCGCGCAGCTCAGGTGCGCAGGTCAGGCCCGCAGCGACCGCGCGAAGCGCTCCTCGTAGGCCGCCGCGAGGTCGCGCAGGGCGCCGCCGCAGTCGCCCGCGTAGGCGGGGCCGTGCATCAGGCCGAGCGTGGCCGGGGCCAGGCCGGCCAGCCGGCGCATCGCCGGTGCCGTGTCCGCCGTCAGGCACGACGCCTTGAAGACGTCCTCGGCGGCGAGGGCCGGCCCGACGATCTCCCGCTCCGTCAGGGCGGGGGCGTTGCCGATCGCGGTGAACAGGTCGCCGCACAGCAGCGTTCCCGTCGTCTCCTCGTACATCAGCCCGGCGTCCCAGCCGTGGGGCACGTGCGGGGTCTCCAGCCGGCGCACCCGCTTGCCGCCGAGGTCGAGGACGTCCCCGTCGTTCAGGGGGTGCGGCGGCCGGTCGGCCAGGTCGGCGACCGACACCAGACAGCCCATGGCGCCGTGGGCGACCTCGGCCCGCGGGGCGGCGGCCAGCCAGGAGTTCATCGAGCCGCACTCGTCGGCCTCGACGTGGCCGAAGGTGATCCAGCGCAGTCTCTCCACCGGCGTCACCCGGGCCACCGCGTCCGACACCAGGGGGAACAGGGCCCGCAGCCCGCAGTGGAAGAGCAGGGGCTCCTCGGCGTCGATCAGGAACTGGTTGAACAGGAAGTCCGCCTCGCCGATGTAGGTGGACAGCCGATAGATGTCCGGTGCGATCTCCGTGACGGTCGTCTCCACGCGGTGCCGGCCCTCTCTCCCCGCCCGCGCCCAGTGTGACCTCCCGGCCGGCGCCCGCTCCGCAGGCGGCGACGGCCGTTCCCCCCAACGGCCCACCGGCGCCGTCGTCCCGGCCCCGGCGTCCCGGTGCCGACCCCCTTGCCCGCCGTGGTCCGCGGGGCGGCTCAGACGGCGGCCACGCCGGGGCTGCTGCGCTCGGCGGGCCGGGCCCAGGAGCGTCCCGCCGGGCCCGCCAGGCCCGCGAGGTCGGCGAGGTCCGCGGGGACGGCCCCGGGGACGGGGTCGGGCAGCTCGGCGAAGCACGCCGCCAGGCCGGCCCGGCCCGGGACGGAGAGCTTGCGGTACACCCGGCTCAGGTGCAGCTCCACGGTCCGCTGGGTGACGAACAGCTTCGCCGCGATCTCGCGGTTGGTGCACTTGCCGACGGCCATCAGCGCGACCCGGCGTTCGGTGGGGGTGAGGGCGTCGATGCCCACCTCGGTCAGGCGCCGGGGCCGGGCGCCGGCCACCTGGAGTTCCTGGCGGGCGGTGTGGGCCAGGACGGTGGCCCCGCACTGCTCGGCCAGGGACTGGGCCCGCCGCAGGTGCTCGCGGGCCTCGCCGAGCCGGCTGGACTTGCGCATCAGGATGCCCAGGTCCGTGAGCGACCTGGCCAGATCGAGCCGGGCCGGCGACGGTTCGAGGACATCGACGGCCTCGCGGAACGCGGCCTCGCCGGTCAGGCCCCGGGCCAGCAGCCCCGACGCGCGCAGGGCCCGCCCGATCGCCCGTCTCCCGCCCCACCGGCGGGCCCGGCCCAGCTCGTCCTCGACGAGGGCGAGCGCGGTGTCGCGCTCGCCGAGGGCGGCGTGGACGAGCGCCGCCTCGGAGCGCCAGGACAGCACGGAGGGGTTGAGCTGCCCGGCCGCCGTCAGCCGGCGCCCGCACTCCCGCAGATCGGCCAGGCCGGCCTCCGGGTACCCGCAGGCCACCCGCAGCCGGCCGCGGTGGAAGAGCAGGGCCGCGTAGCTCACGCCGGCGGGGACCTCCGCGTCCAGACCGACCTCGCGCAGCGTGCGGTTCGCCTCGCGCAGCTCTCCCGTCTCCAGGAGCGCGGCGACGACGCCGGCCACCGCCTGGCCCGTGCGGCTCCAGTGCCCGGCGGGCGAGGTGCCGGCGGGGGCGAGGGCCTTGCGGGCGTCCTCCAGGCAGCCGGGTATGTCGCCCGTGCGGTAGCGCAGTTCGGCGCGCATGCCGTGGGCCATGGTGACCATGGTGCGCGACCCGTCGGCGCGGGCGCGGTCCAGCAGCACGTCGCATTCCGTCAGGGCGGTGTCGAGCTTGTCCGCGCGGGCCAGGACCTGCAGGGGGACGGTGCGGGTGGCGATCCGCCAGTCGAGCGCGGGGTGTTCCTCCTGCAGGGCCCGGCGGGCCTGGTCGACGGCCTGCTCGCGCCGTTCGCCGCGCCGGGAGGTCCGCAGGGCGGCGAGGCTCAGCCGGGTGTGCCGGTCGCCGGGCGTCGCCGCCGCGTCGAGCGGGAGGAGCTCGGCCGTCGCCACGGCATCCGGGCCCGCGCCCGCGTCCTCGTCGGCCGCCAGGTGCAGTTCGCGCAGGAGGCTGCGTTCGGCCCGCAGGGTTTCCGCGGGCGCCTCGCCGGCGTTCCGGGCCTCTCCGATGCCCTCCAGGAGCACCCGCTCGGCCTCGGCGGCCCGGCCCAGGAGGTGCAGGGCGTGGGCGATGCGCAGCCGGATCTCCACCCGCCCGGCCAGGTCGGCCTGGAGGCTCAGGGCCCGCCGCAGGTATCCGACGGCCGCCGCCGGGTCCGTGGCGAGTTCGAGCTGCCCGAAGGCCCGCAGCAGCCTGCCCCGGCACGGCCCCTCGCACTCCTCCAGGCCGCGGCGCAGATAGGCGCGGGCCCGCTCGCAGTCGCCCCGGGAGGCGGCCTCCCCGGCGGCCTCGCACAGCGCGGCGCAGATCCAGTGCCCGGCTAACCGGCTGCGCACCCGCAGGAGTTGGTCGGCCGCCTCCTCGGCGGGGGCGCCGGCCTCGTGCAGCAGCTCCGCGGCGCGGGCGTGCAGGACGTCACGGCGGCTGGGCGGGATGCGGGCCAGGACCGCCGCCCGGACGAGCGGCCGGGTGAAGCGCACGGCGGCACCGGTGTCGGTCAGCACTCCGGCGCGCACCAGGGAGTCGACGACATCGGCCGCCCGGAGCTTGTCCAGGCGGGGCAGCCGGGCGACGAGCCCGGTGGTGGCGGAGCCGTCGAGCACGGCGGCCGCTTCCAGGACCTCCGCGGCGCCGGGGTAGGCGCGGTCGTAGCGGGGCAGCAGGGTGTCGGCGACCTCCACGGGCGCCAGCTCGCCGATCCGCGCCGCGGCCTCCGCGTCGGGGCGCAGGCCGTGCAGCCGCATGACGCGGAAGAGCGCTTCGAGGAGGGCGGGGTTGCCGCCGGTGGCGTCGCGGCAGGCGTCGGCGAAGAGCGGGTCGGGCGCGGCGTCGAAGGTCTCGGCGGTGAGCCGGGTGACGGCGTCGGCGGACAGGCCGCGCAGCAGGACCCGGTGCCGGAAGGAGGAGAGCACCTCGGCCATCAGCGGGTCGCCGGGGGTCTCGCCCAGGGCGACCGTGGCGACGATCGCCACGGGGGTGTTCTCCAGCCGGGCCATGAGGTAGCCCAGGCAGCGCAGGGAGGGGGCGTCCGCCCACTGGAGGTCATCGACGGCCAGCAGCAGCGGCCTGCCGGCGGTCAGGACGCGGGCCAGCGGGTGGAGGGCGTCGGAGCCGGCCTGCGCGTACGGGTCGCGCGGGGACGGGCGGTGCGGCACGCCGGTGCGCGCCGGCTCGGGGGCCCCGGGGGCGGTGTCGCCGCCGAGGAGGGTGCGGGCCCCGGCCATGAGCTGCTGGGCGATGCTGTAGTCGACGTCCTGCTCGGAGGCTCTCGCGCGGGCGGTCAGCAGGTGCAGGCCGTGCTCCTCGGCGGCGTCCATCGCCGAGCGCAGGTGTCTGGTGCGCCCCGTCCCGGCGGTGCCCTCGATGAGCACGCTCCGGCCCCGGCCCTCAGCGGCGGATTTCAGGATGTCATGCACGCTTGTGACCTCCCCGTAAAGCGGCGGGACCCTTCCGGGCGCCGCCCACCAGGCGGCCCGGCCGCGGAGGCGTTAACTCGCGTGAGCAGGGGGCCATCTGATGACTCACAGTAGCTTACCGCTACACAAGGATGGACCCTAGTCGCAGAGTTGACGCAGTTCAACCAGTGGGACGAGGGCATGCCCCAGGGAAAAACGGCCGGAAATCAGCGGCCGGATCGCGGGCCGTCAGGGACAATCGCGGGCGGTCACGGCCGGGCGGACCGCCGGGCCCCCTGCTCCAGTTCCCGGAGCCTGCGGATCATGTCGGCGGCCATCCGCTTGCCTTCCGGCGACAGGGCCGCGAGATCGCCGCGCAGGTACACCGCGCTCACCCCGGCCTCGGCCATGGCCTGGTCCAGCTCTCGGCCGGCCAGCACGGCCTCGTCGATCATCCGCCGGGCCACCTCGTCCTCGGTGAAGTAGGACACCGGGACCTCGAAGTAGGCGGCGAGCGCGCACAGGTGCCGCAGCGTGGGGTTGGTGCGCTCCCCCCGGTGCAGCTGCCACAGGTACACGCTGGAGAACGTCTCGCCCGACTGCGCGGCGATCTCCGCCGCCAGCTTCTTGTAGGACGGCTTGCCGTCCTCGCCGGGCCCGGACCGCAGCCTGAGCAGGTGGTCGAGCTTCTGTGCCACCGTCAGCCGGCAGTCGTCCGGGCCGGCCCTCTCTTCGCTCACCGTCTGCCAACCCCCTGCCCCACGGCACCCGTCGCGGCCGTCCGCTCCGCGCGGGAGGGCGGCACGGGCCGGGGCCGGTTCACCGGCACCCGGCAGTTCGTCGCGGCGTCGTCCGCGCGCGGGTGCCTCCTGTGCACCCAGTAAACACCTTGACACGCAGCCGGGACACGGCGCTCCCGCAGGTCCGCCCCGGGCCCTGCCGGTGATGTCACGGTGTACGGCGATACGGGCCCCGGTCCGGTGCCGCGTGAGGGCGCGGGCCGGGGCGCGGCGTCCGTTCCGGCGCGGGGCGCGTCAGCCTGCCGGGGCCACGCGCACTTCGCCGCCGAACGCGCACCGGGCGGCGCGGCGCCAGCGGTTGGCGGGGAGGGAGGGGCGCAGCACGGCCAACGCGCCGCAGTACTTGGTGAAGACGGCCGGCCGTATCCCGTGGGCGTGCAGGATGCGGTCCGCCTCGGTGAGGTGTCCCGCCGTCTTCGTCTCGACGAGGACGAGCCCGGCGTCGCAGCGCACGGCGCACTCCGTGCGCAGGTCGGTGCAGACCAGGCCCGCGTCGCAGGTGATGCGCGCGCCGTCGGCGACGAAGGTGGCCCGCAGGTAGTCGGTGGTCAGGGAGGGGTGCAGGACGGCGGGCGGGTCGATGCCGTACGCGCGGTGGAGGGTGTCGGCGAGGAAGAGCCAGCAGCGGGCGCCCTGCGGGGTGTCCCGGCCGGCCAGCGGCTGCCGGTGTTTGACCGTGTCGCCTCGGCGCCCCTTGAGTTTGATCTCGAACTGCCGCTCCCCCGAGTCCTCGTACACCCGCTCGCGGATCTTGAAGCGGAGCCGGCGGCCCTGGCGGTGGTCGTGGAAGGAGCGGAGCCCTGCGGTGTCGTAGTAGACCGAGTGGTACCGGAAGGTCCGGCGGCCGTCGATGTCCAGGGCGCGGAAGGGGCCCGCGGGGTGCCGTGGGTCGGTCAGCCTGCCGATCATGCGGAGGAAGGTGTCCGCGGGCACCAGGTAGCTGCGGTCGAAGCGGGCGAGCAGTTCGGCCCGTTGGTTGACCTCGGCGAGGGTGAGGGGTGCGGCGGCCCGTGCCGCTGCGTCGACGGCCCGGGCGGCCGGGGCGAGCGCGGCCGGGGCGGTGGTCACACCGACTCCCAGGTGGGCGCGGCCCGGCGGACGGCGTCGGAGGGCTCGGACGCCAGGCCCCGGCCCGGCTCGGGCTCGCGGTAGCGGACGTCGACGACCGTGAGGTCGCGGACGAAGTCGACCTCCATGACCGTCCAGTCGAGCGGCTCGCCCAGCCGCCTGGCCAGGTCGGCGCGCAGGGCGGCGGGGTCGCCGTGGACGGTGTCGAGGGTGACCACGGTGCGTCGGCACCGGGCCAGCAGCCGGGGGTGGTCGGCGCCGTAGATGACGAGCAGCAGCACGGCGCTGAAGGCGGCGGCCAGGGCGAGTGAGAGGTTCGGCAGCCCGCAGATGAGCCCGAGGACGAGAGTGGTGAAGTAGTAGGCGACCTCTTCGTGCTGGACGGCGTCGGAGCGGAGTCGGATGATCGACAGCACGCCGAAGAGGCCGAAGCCGAGCGCGGTGCCGCCGTTGCCGCCGACCTCGGCTAGGGCGGCGACGACCGTGAACAGGGCCACGTTCAGGGCCAGGTAGGCCGGGACGAGGTCGCGGCGCCGGTGCCGGGGGTAGTAGATCGCGAAGGTCAGCAGGCAGATGGCCGCGAGGTCGAGCCCCAGATGAGCCGCGAGATGCCCCAGGGAGTCCATCAGGTCACCCTCTTTCCGTAGGTGGAGAACCACAGACCATGAGGGAACTCTGAGTGAACACCTTCGCCCTTCTCCGTGAACATTGCGCATCCTTGACACAAGCGGACGGCGCGTGTCCGGAACCCCGTGGGCCCCTGACGTGATCGGCGTTCTTGCGCGGAGGCCCACAGGAGAGGACCGGTCTGAAGATCGTGTAACATTCTTTTTGCGCCGCTAGCTCAGTTGGTCAGAGCGGCTGACTCTTAATCAGCAGGTCCGGGGTTCGAGTCCCTGGCGGCGCACCATGGCGAAGGCCCGCACCTCACGGTGCGGGCCTTCGCCATGTGCCCGGTTCCTCGCCCGGGCGCTACCGGCGGCCGCCGCGGCCGGACCGGGAGGCGCCGCCGAACAGTCGGGCGAGCGCCTTGAAGGGAAGGGCGACGACCGAGGCGAGCGTGCTGCCGATCGTCCTCAGGACATCCGCGATGGCACGGAACATAGGGCCTCCTGACGGGATTTCCGCTCGTACACCTGCCCGCGCGGGCGGCTCAGAGGCGCAACAGCCGCTCCACCAGGTCGCGGTAGCCGAGGAGGGTCCGCCGCAGGTCCTCCGTCTCCGCGCCCCCGCCCGTCCCTGGGCCGGCGGCGTCCTCGTACCAGGCCGTGCGCAGGGCGCGGCGGCGCTCGCCCAGGAGGTCGCCGAGGCGCGCGGAGAGGGTCTCGAAGACGATGTCGGCCTCCTCGACGGAGCCGCGCGGGCCGTCGACGAATCCGTTCATGCTCTTCTGCAGGCGCGCCATGAGCTCGTCGCGCTCGCCCGGCGGCAGCAGGGCGCCGTCCGTCCGCGGCGCGGCGTTCCCGGGCCCGGCCGGGCCGGGCTGCGGTGCCGCGGAGGGCTGCCCGGGTGCGCCGGGGCCGGGGCCGGGGTCGATGCCGGGCCCGGCGGCCGGCCGGTCGTCGTGAGCGAGCCGGTTGTCGTGGGCGGATCGTGCGGGCCGGGGTTCGGCGTGCTGGTCCATCACACGCCCTCCTTCCTGACGTGCTGGTCGTGGCGGGCGTGCCGGAGGCCGCCGCCCCCGTGCCGGCGCCCGGCGTGGCGGTCCTCCGGGCGGGCCGCCACCAGGTCCTCGAAGAGCGCCCGCGCGCGGACCAGGGCCTCGCGCAGCTCCTCCGTCCGGGCCTGCCGCGCGCCGGACCGCACCGCGGCGGCGTCGATCTCCCGCAGGCCGCCGACGGTCCGGGGGTGGTGGACGGAGAGGGCTTCGGTCAGTTCGGACCGTGAGCCGGCCGGGAAGCCCCGGTCCCGGGCGAGGTTGCCGAGCAGCAGGCCGGCGTCGGTGACCGCCTGGCCGGGGGCGTCGACGAACTGCTCCTGGATGCCCGCCCACCGGGCGGCGTACTGTTCGCGGTCCGCCGCCGGCAGGGGCCGCAGGCGCAGGTCCTTGTGGCGTCGCAGGCGGTCGGTCAGGTCCCGCTCCGCCGCCTTGCCGTCCCCGCCGTGCCGGGCGACCGCGACGTCGTACTCGGGGCCGAAGCGCCGCCGCAGGCCGCGGCCGCCGCCCCCGCCGCGGCCGACGGCCCGCAGGGCCAGGACGAACCCGATCACGACCACCGCGGCGACGGCCACGAGGGTGATGATGAAGCTGGTCGACATAGGCCGCCTTCCGCCGGTGCCCCCTTTCCTTCGGGGGGCGCTGCTTCCCGGAGTAGCCCGGCCGGGCCCGCCCAAACGCGGCGCGGGCCGGGCGTCGTCAGGCGCCGGCGAGGGAGCCGTCGCCCGGGCCCGTCGCCGCCGGGCCGATCCGCAGCGCGGCCACCAGGTCGCGGTACAGCTCGTCGCGGCCCAGGAGTTCGGCGTGGGTGCCGGCCGCCCGGAGCCGGCCCCGGTCCAGGACGAGGATCCGGTCGGCGTCGCTGACGGTGGAGAGGCGGTGGGCGATGGTGACGACGGCGGCCCGGGCCGCGAGCCGGCGGACGACGTCGCGCACGGCGACCTCGGTGAGCCCGTCGAGCTGGGCGGTGGCCTCGTCGAGGAGGAGGACGTCCGGGTCGCCGACGAGGGCGCGCGCCAGGGCGATCCGCTGCCTCTCGCCGCCCGACAGGGCCGCCCCGGAGAGCGTCTCGTCCAGGCCCCGGGGCAGCCCGCGCGCCTTCTCGTCGAGCCGGACGGCGCGCAGCGCGGCCCACAGGGCGTCGTCGCCCGCGCCGGGGTGGGAGCACAGGAGGTTGTCGCGCAGGGTCCCCGGGAGCAGGGGTGCGTCCTGCTCGACGTAGGCCATCCTGGCGCGGATCCCGGCGAGCGGCCACCGGTCGAAGGGGACGCCGTCCAGGGTGAGTTCGCCGTGCTGGGGCTGGAGGAAGCCCAGCATGAGGGAGAACATCGTGGTCTTCCCGGCGCCGGAGGGGCCGACGACGGCGGTGTGTCCGCGGCGCGGTATGGCGGCGCTGAGTCCGCTGAGGGCGGGCGGCCCGTCCGGCCGGTAGCGGGCCGTGACGGCGTGGAAGGCCACCACGGGCTGCTCGCCGCCGCCGGGCGGGGCGGGGGGAGTGCCGCGCGCCTCGCGGAGCGGTTCGGCCTCCATGTTCTGGACGTCCCGGATGCGGGCGGAGGCGGCCATGCCGGCCTGGAGTTCGGTGACGGACCGGGTGAGGCCGCTGACCGGGTCCATGATCTGGAACGCGTAGAGGAGGAAGGCGACCAGGCTGGAGACGGGGAGGGCCCCTTCGGTCACCCGCCAGGCGCCGACGGCGAGGACGAGGAGGATGGCGATGTGGATGCCGCCGGTCGCCACCGTCCACGCGACGGCCTCCAGGCGGACGGCCCGGACGCTCTGCCGCGTCGATTCCCGTGCCTCGGCCAGCACCCTGGCGCTCTGCCGTCCTTCCGCCCGGCCGGCCTTGACCGTGCGGATGGCGCGGAGGGTGCCTTCCAGCACTCCGCCGAGGCGGCCCACCGCCGCCTGGGCCTCCCGCTGGGCCAGGGCCATCGGCGGCATCAGCACGGCGATCACCGCGCCGATGACGGCGAGGGAGCCGAGGGTGGTGGACAGCAGGACCACGTCGAGGGTCGCCATGAGGAACAGGGCCCCGGTGAGCAGGACGACGCCGTTGACGAGGTCCACGACGGAGGTCGCCGCCGCTTCCCGCAGCAGCAGGGTGTCCGAGGTGACGCTGGTGACGAGTTCGCCGCCGGGGCGGGCGGTGAGCACGCCGACCCGGGCCCGCAGCAGCCGGTCGACCATGGCGCTGCGGGCGTCCAGCACGATGCGCTCGGCCAGGCCGCCCAGGAGGATCCACTGCCAGAGCGCGCACCCGGTACCGGCCACCAGCAGGCCGATGAGGAGGTACACGCCGGGGCCGACCGGGCCCTTGCCCTCCAGGCCGTCCAGGATGTCCTTGGTGACCAGCGGGGTGGCCAGCTGGGCCAGGGTCGTGCCCAGTCCGAGGAGCAGCCCGAGGAGCAGGGTGCGCCGGTGCGGGCGGGCGAAGGACCACAGCACCCGCGCGTCGGCCCGCCGGCCCGCCCCCGCCCCCGGCTCCGTGCCCTCCGCGGACCGGTCGGTCACAGGAGACGGAAGGAGTAGGAGAAGCGGTTGAGGTGCATCATCATGCACGACAGCAGCGCCCCTCCCTTGAGGTACTCGGAGAGGTTGAAGTAGGAGACCTCGAAGGCCAGCCGGGAGGCGATGTCCTCCAGCTTGCGGTTCTTGCGCACCTCCGTGTCGTAGTCGTCCGTGCCGGCCTTGAGCTCATGGAGGTTGGAGGCGTTGAGGATGACGTTGTTGAGGCGGACGGAGTTGCAGATGCCGCTGTAGGCGACGTCCTCGTCGACATCGATGATCTCGGTCTGCTTCTCCAGCTCCAGGATCTCGGCGGGCTCGTACTGCGCGGTGCACACCAGGGTCTGTTCGCTGGTGAGGGGGAAGACCGAGCCGTCCAGGTGGTAGAGGCGGGGGTCGGTCATCCGGAGTTTGACGACCTCCATGCCGAAGGTCTCCTCCATCCAGGTGTACGCCGCCGCGTCGGTGCGCTGGCCGTAGCCGCCGACGTAGACGTTGCCCCGGAGGTGCTTGAGCTCCGCCTCGCCCTCGAACCGCGCCTCCGGTACGTGCGCGCGGTAGCCCATGGACCGGAAGAACTCGGTGCCGACAGGGGTCTCGCCCCTGCGGGGCGGCGAGGTGAAGTTCGATATGACGACGGTGTTGCGGTCCTCGACGTGCTCCAGGACGATCCCCAGGTTCGCGGTGAACACGAGGTCCTGGAGGCCCGTCGTGCGCGGGGTCGGCAGCAGGGTCACCAGCGCTTCGGAGGCCACGTAGCTGTAGAGGTCGAGGAACTGGGTGAAGGCCAGGTGGGGTTCGGGGGCGCGCTCGCTGTCGGTGAGCTCCTCCATCCAGATGTTGTTGGCGACGTCGCAGGTGTAGGAGAACGGAGGGTTCATCAGGAAGGCCGGCCGGGAGAGCTGGCCGGGGTTGGCGGGGGGCGCGGCCGGCCGTTCCCCCGGCTCGGAGGACGGGTCGGCGTGCTGGACCTCGTCGGACATGGGCGTGTCTCCTCGATGGCGCTCGGACGGACCGGTCCCCGGGCGGGGGCCGGTGTGCGGTGCGCGTGCTGGGGGACTTCGCCGGCTCAGCCGGGGCCGGAGAGCGTCAGCTCGTGACCTTCCTCCAGCGTGATCACGAATTCGCGCCGCCCCCAGGGCCGCAGGACGGGCGGGCCGCTGACCGGTGCTCCGGCGTCGGCCGCCGCGCGGTGCAGCGCGTCCAGCCGGGTGGCGGCGTCGAGGTGGAGGAGGACCGGGGAGGGCGGCTCCTCCGGGTCCATGGCGGCGAGGCGGAAGCGCGGGCCGCCGCTCCACGGTGACAGGCCGACTTCGGCGAGGTAGGGAGGGTCGCCCATGGCGAAGGTGGTGCGGGCCCCGAGCGCGGCGGTCACCAGGCGCAGGGTGCCCGCCACGTCCCGGACGGGCAGTTCGACGACGGTGCCGAGGACGGCCGTGGGCTCCTCCTCGCGGGCCCGGCCCAGGACGATCACTTCGTGGGGGTGCTCGCGGTGGGGGTAGCGCTGGCCGAGCCTGGCCCGTTCGCCGAGCCCGGCGGCGGCGGCCACGGCCCGGGAGCGGTGGTTGGCGGCCTCCACCCAGGCTTCGACCCGGTCCAGGCCGAGCGGGCCCAGCGCGTGGTCGGCCACGGCCCGCGCGGCTTCCCTCGCGTAGCCGTGCCCCCACGCGTCCCTGCGGAGCAGCCAGGTGAGGCCGGGCACGTCGACGGCGCCGAGGAGCCCGGCCAGGCCGAGGACGTCGCCGCGGCCAGGGCCGTCGGAGGACCGCACCGTCCACAGCCGGGCGCCGGGGAGGCCCGCGCACTCGGTGAGGTAGCGGCGGGTCTCCCCCGCGTCGGCGCACGCCGGCCTGGTCCACCAGCGCATCACCGCCTCGTCGCCGTAGGCGCGGTGCAGGGGCCCGGCGTCGGCCTCGGGGTCCAGCGGGACCAGCTCCAGGCGGATGGTCCGCAAGGGTGCCGCGGGGGCCCGCTCGCCGCCGGTCATCCGGCCAGGTCCTCGGTGGCCGGGCCGGCCTCGGTGGTCCAGCCCGCCGCGGTGAGCCGGGCGCGGCTCGCGCTCGCGTCGGCCACGACCGCCGACAGGCGGCTCCCGGCGGCGGGTGCCGCCTCCGGCAGCATGATCTTGCAGCGGCGCTCCCAGCCCGGGCCGTCGGGGGCGCGGCGGCTCAGGTAGAGGAACCGGCCGCCGGGGGTGCCGTGCACATGGGGCCCGGCGAAGTCGAGGGCATCCACCCCCTTGGCGCGGGAGGGGCGTACGGGCACGTCGAGTTCGTAGCGGGTGGTGGCGCCGGGCACCGGGTGCCCGGGCGCCAGCTCCCCCGCCGTGTCCTGCAGGCCGGTGCGCGCGGTGCCGTCGGGCGGGGTGGGGGTGGTGACGGTGATCCGGACCGTGCCGGTGCCGGGCGCCGTCACGGCATCAGGTCGAAGTCGTCGGGGACGGCGAACGCGAGGGTTTCGCGGCAGAAGCGCTCCCACTCGGGCGTCACCGCGTCGAACACCACGTCCTCGCCGTGCCAGAGGGAGCGGGTGACGGTGAGGTCGTGGTGGAGGTAGAGCATCTCCTCCTCGCCCCCGTTGGCCGGCCACCCGGGGAAGCGGCCGAACTCGGCGGCCGGGTAGGCACGGCAGTACGGCTCCCAGGTGCGCCGCGGCGCCGGTACCCCGGGGAGGGCGTCCTCGGCGGCGCGCAGCTCCCGCGCGCTCTCCAGCCGGCCGGCGGCCAGGGCGATCTCGTAGGGGCGCCGCGCCTCGCGGCCCATGGCGTGGGGCGCCGCCCCGGCGGCCAGCAGCGCGCGCACGGCCGCCGTGTCGCCCCGGCCGGCCGCCCAGTCCAGGGCGCTCCAGTCGTCGCCGTCCCGGGCGTGGACGTCCGCGCCGTCGGCGAGGGCCGCCGTCAGGGCGCCGAGGTCACCGCTCCGGGCCGCGGCGACGAGCACCGGATCCGTATCGCCCGCCGTGCTCTGGGTGCGTTCCATGTCCGTTCCCCTCATGTCCCCTCATTCTTGGCACTCTCGCCACCGGATGTGACAGGACGGTCCGGCCGGGTGTGCGGGGCCGTGCTACTCCGCGGCGACGAAGTGGACACAATTCCCCGCGGTGTCGCGCACGGCGAACTCACGTCCGGCGGGGGAGTTTTCGATGCCGGTCAGCGCGGGGCCCGAGGTGTCCGAGTAATCGGTGGAGACGACCCCGGACCATTCCTCATACAATTCATCGAGCCCGGTGACCTCGATCCACGCCGAAGTGTTGTCGGCGACGACCTGATGCTCCGTGCGACTGAGGTAAAGATGTACATCCCCCCGGTGCACTCCGGCGAATGCGGCGTCCGCGAAGTCCTCGGTGAAACCGAGGGACTTGACCCAGAAGGAGACGGCGGCCGGCACATCGACAGCGGTCAGAACCGGAATGGCACCGGTGAATTTCACCACGACAGAATCCTCACGACAGAACGTTCACGGCGGAAATCCTTGAGGATTCCACGGCCGCAATTCCATGGTCATGCTTTCTGGTGCTTTTCTTGACGTACCCGGAGATTTCTCAATCGTAGCATAAACGCCCTTCACGCAACTCCACCGCGGAAGCGCCGACTTCCCTTAAGTGACGCCGGATCAGAGCCCCGGTGCTCGGATTCGCGAAGAGCCGGACCGCGTCGTCGCCGGTGGCCCCGATTTCCACCCGGTCGATCCCCTGGCTGTTCATGAATCCGGCGACGCGCTCGGCGAACGAACTCCGGTCGGCCAGGATCGCGTCCCGGGTGCCCGCGTCGAGAGCGGGGTGGGTGACGTCCATCAGCAGCACCACCCGGGGCGCGGTGCCGTCGTGCCGCACCTCGTGCTCGAAGGAGTCGTCGAAGACCAGGCACTTGCCCTCCTGCCAGTGCAGATACTCCTCCCCCACCCGCATGACCGGCCCCTTGGGCACCTTCAGCCCCAGGTGCACGCGCAGCCGGGCGTTGGTGCCCCCGCAGTGCGGCACGATCCGCGTCCCGGGGTGGAGCCAGGAGAGGGTGACGACGCCGGTACCGGCGTACGACGCCTCGGGGATCGCCTCGATGACGGCCGCGGTGACCGGGAAGCGGGCGCAGGCGTCGTCGAAGCGGTGGCCCGCCTCGTAGAAGGTGACCTGCTCCCAGGTCCCCTCGCCCAGCAGCGGCTCCTCCACCGGCAGGAACCCCTGGCCCGCCGGGTCGGTGACGGTGTCCAGCTCGGCGCGGAGCGCGGCGTAGTTCTCCTCCAGGTGGGCGGTAAACCAGAACGCCGCGGGGTCGTGCACCGGCTGCGGCGGGATGGCAGGGAAGTAGTGCACGGGCCGCTGTGCCGGGTCGCGCCAGACCCCCTGCTCCACGGCGAGCTCGGCGCAGCGCCGGGCCGCGGCGTGGTCGCCCTCCGCCTGCAGGGCGTGGATCAACTCGGCGTAGTGGGCGCGCACGTCTTTGGACCGTCGGGCGGTGCGGGGGGTCATGGGCTGCTCCTCTCCCGGTACCGGCTCAGGCCCGCTCAGGGGCCAGGCCGTGGGCCATGGTGTAGGCGAGGTGGGTGATGTAGGCGCGGTGGATCGTGGCCCGGTCCAGGCGGAGGCTGTGGCCGGTCTCCACGAAGCGGCCCCCGCAGCGCTCCAGCAGGCCGAACCAGCGGACGAAGTACGGGGTGGCCCGCACCTGCTGGAAGTCCAGCCCGGTCAGCCTGCGGAACCGGGCGAAGTCGACGCCCTCCCGGGTCATCAGCGCGCCGCCGACCGGGGCCGTCAGCCGGTCCGGCGCGTCGGCGCTGAAGCGGTGCGCGCTGGAGAAGTCCCGGGGGGAGAGCAAGTACTGGGCGTACTTGCTGTTCTCGTTCCACAGCAGGTGGTGCCCGATGATCGACTCGGCGCCGCTGCCGAAGCCGATCTTGTCGCCGGCGAGGTCGTACTTGAAGTTGCCGTCCTGGTCCTCGTGGCGGGCGTCGCGCACCCAGTACCCGTGGCAGTACTCGTGGTACCCGGCGGCCCCGAGGAGGTCCATGGCCATCTCATAGGAGTCGATCATGCTGTGCTGGTCGTGCGCCTCGACGAACTCGCGGTCGAGCTGCATCGCCATGACCGTCTTGGGCGTCGCGCGGTAGGGGTAGACCGACACGTGCGGCGGGTCGAGGGCGAGGACGGTGCGCAGGGTCTCCTCGAAGGACTCCCGGGCCTCGCCGGGGAAGCTGGAGATCAGATCCACGTTGAACTCGTCGATGCCGGCCCGGCGGAGCATGGGGACGGCCGCGAGCGCCTGCTCCCGCGAGTGGGCCCGGCCTGCCTTGCGCAGCTGGTAGGGGTTGAGCGACTGGACGCCGACACTCACCCGGGTGACCCCGAGCTCCCGCATCGTCTCCAGGGTGTCGGGCCGGAGGTCGTTGGGGGTGGTCTCCACCGACCATTGGCGCAGCTCGGACAGGTCGAAGGCGTCGTCCAGCGCGTTCCTGACGGCCGTCATCTCCGCGCCAGTCAGCCGGGTCGGGGTGCCACCGCCCCAGTACATGACCTCGGGGCGGTATCCGAGCCGGGTGAGCTGGGGCCCGTAGAAGCGGATCTGGTCGCACAGGGCGGTCACGTACGGCGAGCGTTGCGTACTCCCGGAGCGCAGCCGCTGGACGGGGATGTCGGTGACCCAGTCGCAGAAGTGACACTTCGACGAGCAGAAGGGGACGTGCACGTACAGGGCGAGTCGGGGGTCCCGCTCGTCCCCCAGGGCCTCGCGGACGGCCTGGAGCAGGGGCAGCGGCCCCATGCCCCGGCTCACCGCTGCTCCCCTTCGCCGGGCTCGCCGGGTGCCCGCAGCGCGTGGATGCGGCGGATGATGTCGGTGGTGGAGGTGTCGGCGACGGTGGGCATCAGGTGGACGACACCGCCGAGCCGCTCCACCAGCGGCGCTTCGGGAAGGGTCGCCATGGTGTAGTCGCCTCCTTTGACGTACACGTCGGGTTTCAGTGCCCCGATGAGGGCGACGGGGCTGTCGTCGTCGAAGGGCACGACGTAGTCGACGCAGCTGAGGGCGGCGAGGACGCGCAGGCGTTCGGGCAGGGTGGTGACCGGGCGCTGCGGGCCCTTGAGCCGGCGGACGCTGTCGTCGGAGTTGACGCCGACGACGAGCAGGTCGCCGAGGTCCTTGGCGCGGCTGAGGCAGGAGACGTGGCCGCCGTGCAGGAGGTCGAAGCACCCGTTGGTGAACACCACCCGGCGGCCGCGGCCGGCGGGGTCGAGGAGCCAGTCGGGCAGGGTGCCGCTGCGGCGGATCTTGCCGGTGTCGCCCAGGGCCCGGCGCAGTTCGTCGACGGCGCACTTGCTGGTGCCGGGCTTGCCGACGACGGTGCCGGCGGCGGCCGAGGCCAGTTCGGCGGCGACCGCGGAGTCCGCGCCGGCCGCGAGGGCGAGGGTGAGGGCGGCCGTGAAGGTGTCGCCCGCGCCGACGGTGGCCGTGGTGGGGACCTCGGTGCCGCGGGCGAAGGTGCGGACCGGGGGGCGGCCCCGCTCGAAGAGCAGGGACCCTTCGGCGTCCAGGGTGAGGGCGACGCGGTCCGCCCCGGTGAGGGCCAGCAGTTCCTCGCCGAACGAGGCCAGCCGGTCGGCCCGGGCGGGCCCGGGCAGAGGGCCGGTGTCCTCCAGCAGGCGCAGCGCCTCGTCGTAGTTGGGTTTGACGGCGCTGGCCCGCAGGGCGGTGAAGCGGTCGGGGTGCCGGGAGTCCACGACGAGGGTGGGCGGGCCGCTGTCGCGGCGGGCGGCGAGGTGGGCGACGAGGGCGGGCCCGCACACGCCGTAGCCGTAGTCGGAGACGATGACCGCGTCGACGGTGGGCAGGAGGCGGTCGGCCAGTGCGGCGAGGCGGTCGCCGGCCGCGGCGAGGGGCTGCTCCGCTCCTTCGTCGAGGCGCAGGAGCATCTGCCCGTCGGCGATGACGCGCCGTCGGGTCACGGTCGTCCGGGCGGGGTCGGCGGCCACCGCGCCGGTGTCCAGGCCCTCGGCGCGCAGCGCGGCGCGCAGCCGGCGGCCGGCGGGGTCGTCGCCGGTGACGGAGAGCAGGACGGGTTCCGCGCCCAGGGCCCGGAGGTTCACCGCGACGTTGGCGGCGGCACCGCACTGGTGCAGGTGGGAGGTCAGGCCGACGGCGGGCACGGGCGACTCGCGGCACAGGCCGGAGGTGACGCCGCGCAGGTAGGTGTCGAGGATGACGTCGCCGACGACCAGGACGCGCAGTCCGGCGACCTTGTCGAGCAGGCCGGGCAGGTCGGTGTTCATCGGGCCCGCTCCCCCGCCCGCGCGCTTTCCACGCGTTCGGCCATGCCGGCGACGGTCCGGCCCTCCAGGAGGACGCGGATGGACAGCTCGGTGCCGGCGAGTTCCTCGACCCGGCTGACGATCTTCATGGCGTCGACGGAGTTGCCGCCCAGGGCGAGGAAGTCCTCCTCCGGGCCCACGGCCTGTCTGCCGAGGACCTCGGCCCAGACGGCGGCGATGTCCCTTTCGAGCGCGCGGAGCCTGCTGCGCCTGCGCGCCTTCCTCCCCAGCGGGCTCATGCGCGGGCCGCCCTGCGGCTGATGATCCGGCCGGGCATCACAAGGTGGTCCAGGCGGGAGTCGAGCAGGGTGCGGACGGCGTCCTCGGGGGTTTCCGCGATGGGTTCCCCCTTGGTGTTGAGGCTGGTGTTGAGGACCATGGGTATCCCCGTGCGGTCGTCGAAGGCGCGGATGAGGTCGTGGAAGGCCGGGGTGTCCGGGCGGGTGACGGTCTGCAGCCGGGAGGTGCCGTCGACATGGGTGACGGCGGGCACGCCGGGCTTGAGGACGGGCGCGGCCCGCAGCATGAAGGGGCTGTCGGACAGGCCGAACCAGTCGGCGGCGCGCTCGGCGAGCACGGACGGCGCGAAGGGCCGGAAGTGCTCGCGGAACTTCACCTGGGAATTGAGGCGGTCACGCATGGCCGGGTCGCGGGGGTCGGCGACGATGCTGCGGTGGCCCAGGGCGCGGGGGCCGATCTCGCTCGCGCCCTGGTACCAGCCGATGACGGCGCCGCCGGTGAGCAGTTCGGCGGTCTTGCCGATGTAGTCGCCGACCTCCTCCACGACGAGGTCGGCGGCGTGGGCGTCCAGGGCGCGGCGCACGGCGGCTTCGGGGTACGCGCGGACGCCGTACATCAGCTCGGGGTTGGTGTACGCCTGCCGGGGGTTGCCGAGGACGTGGTGCCAGTGCCACAGGGCGGCGCCGATGGCCGTGCCGTCGTCGCCGCAGGCGGGGTGGAAGTGGAGGCGTGTGAACTCCGAGCCCTCGAAGGCGAGCTGGGTGGCGATGGCGTTGAGGGCGGTGCCGCCGGAGAGGCAGATGTTGCGTCCGATGTCGTTGCGGGCGCAGATGGGCCCGAGTTCGGTGAAGACGGCCGCCATCTGGCGTTCCAGGCCGAGCTGGATGTAGTAGGCGAGGGTGGCGTTGAGCTGCCGGCCGCCGACGTCGACGGGCCGGGGGTGCCGGTCGGCGAGGGTCACCAGGGACGCGAAGTCCCGCACGGTGTCGGGCACGTCCTCGTGCGGTGCGCCGTCCGGCGGACTGCCGTAGGGGGCCAGCCCCATGACCTTGCCGGCGCCGACGATGCTGGAGCCGAACATCAGCTCCGAGACGTAGCAGTAGCCGATGTTGGCGTTGAACCAGGCGTCGAGGTCGCGGCGCAGGGGGTAGAGCCGGTTGCCGCGGCCGACGAAGGCCCGGCAGCCCGTGGGGTCGATGGCCACGGCCATCGAGGAGTCGAACGGGGAGGTGTAGTAGGCGGTGGCGGCGTGGATGAGGTGGTGGTCGGGGTTGACGGTGCAGGGGATGCGCCGGCCGCGGAGGCTGACCTCGGTGTTGCGCTGGTTGACCCAGAATTCCAGCCAGGTGTGCTTGAGGTCCGAGCCGTGCAGCCGTGCCACGTCCGGGGAGTCCATGTTGTGCAGGTTGCACAGCATGATGTGGTCGATGTCGGCCAGGGTGGCGCCGGCCTGGTCGAGGAGCTCGTCGAGGTCGTCCTCGCGCAGCCCGGGGTGCTTCTTGACGCGGGAGTACCGCTCGGTGTTGACGTACCCGGCGGGCCGGCCCTCCCTGAGCAGCACTGCGGAGCCGTCGTGGTTGAAGTTGATGGACAGGATGGTGCGCACCCGTCGGTGCTCGGCGCTCATGGGGTACTCCTGATCGTCGCGGGTGGGGAGCTCGCCAGCTGGGCGGTCACCGCCGCCCACACCCGCTCCACCGGAAGGGCGGTCAGACACCGGGGATAGGGGCCCTCGGGGCCCCGGTAGGGCAGGACGCAGTCGTGGGCGCACCTCCGGTCCTCCAGGCGGCCGGGGGCGTGCAGCAGACTCTGGCAGGGCCACCGCAGGGACACCCCCCGGTGGTGCGGGTAGATCCGGGTCCACAGGAACTCGGTGCCGGTGGGGCCGTAGATCACCACGGACGGGGTGCGGACGGCGGCGGCGAGGTGCGCCAGGGCGGAGTCGTTGCCGACGAGCAGGTCCGCGCCGGCCAGGAGGTTCGCGGTGCGGTTGAGGTCCGCGCCGGTCTCGACACGGACGTCGGCACCGGGTGCGCCGGCGCGGACGGTGTCGCGCAGGGCCCGCAGTTCGGCGCGTTCGGGGGCCGTGCCCAGCAGCCGCAGGGCCGCGGAGCGGCGCGTGGCGAGCCGGACGCACAAGTCGGCGTAGCGGGACGGGGGCCAGCGGCGGTTCCAGTGCGGGGCCCCGCCGGGGTGCACGGCGACGACGGGGCCGGCGGACGCCGGGCGGGCCGGGCGGGCCGGGCCCGGGCGGCGGGGCAGGTCGGGGACGAGCTGCCCGGCCCGGAGCCTGCCGGGCAGCCCCAGCGCCCCGGCCAGGGCCGTGGCGTGGTCGAACAGGTCGGGCCGCCCCCACACCGGCGGGGGCAGCCGCAGGGGGCGGGTGATGTGCTCGTCGCCCGGACGGCCCAGGGGGAGCCCGATCCGGTCGGGTATCCCGGCGGCCAGGGCATGGCCGGCGTGCAGTGCGGCGCTGTCCGGGTCGATCACACACCGCTCGTAGCGGCGCCCGGCGAGCGTGCGCAGGAAGGCGGGCCACCGGGGGTGGGCCTCGTCCGGCGGGCAGGTCAGCACGTCGGTGGCGTAGGTGTGGGCGGCGAACAGCTCCGCGAAGCGGGCCGCCAGTTCCTCGCCCACGACGAGGGTGACCCGGGCGTGCGGGTGCGCCCGGCGGATCAGCGCCAGCATGATGTTGCGCTGCACCAGGTCACCGAGGCCGGGCCCGTGCAGTGCCGCGAAGACGCACACGCCGGTGACCTGCCGGTCCGGGGTCTCGCTCATCGTCGCTCTCCTCTCGCCACCGGTCGCCGCCGGCCCGCCGCCGGACGCCTACGCGCCCGTCACCCGTTCCAGCCCGCCCCGGCCCGTGAGGTCGGCCAGGTCGACGCGGGCCCGGCACCGCACCTCCTCGAAGTCCAGGCTCAGCACGCCGGCCACCTCGATGTGGCCGGTGCCGGCGGTGAGGTCGCCGCCGTCGAGGGAGGTCGCGGCGGGGTCCAGGCGGACGCCGAGCTCGGTGCCGCCCCGGGTGTCGGTGAACCGCAGGAAGACGTAGCCGCGGTCGACGGCCTCGCGCAGGGCGGCCGGGGTGCTCTCCGGCCGCAGGACGACCTCCACCGGGTGGTCGCCGGCGCAGAGCCGGTCGACCAGGCCGGGGCCCTCGGGCTCCGGGTCGGGGGCGGGAGGAGTGGCGCCGTCCCCGGCGGCCTCGTCGGCGAGCATGGCTTCGCGGAGACTGCGGGGACGCATGTCCGTCCACACCTCGTCGATGTGGCTGAGGCACTCCTCCTTCGTGCCGTCGGTCCCGGTGGCGCGCCACCCCGCGGGCATGTCCTGGTCAGTGGGCCAGATCGAGTACTGCTCCTCGTCGTTGACGACGACGTGGTAGGTCGGCTCGGTGGTCTGCTGGGCGGGCGCGGTCTCGGTCACGGCAGTCTCCTCGTGGTCGGGGCGGGGTGGGGCGGGGGCAGGGGCGCGTCGGGCGCGGTGACGGCCGCGTCCAGCGTGCGGTCCAGCACCTGGAGCACGTGCTCGGCGTGCCCGAGGCGGGGGTGGTGGCGGTCGATGTCGAGGACCAGCTCGGTGTCGGGCCCCGATTCGCCGGGGCGGAGGTCGAGGGCGACGCCGTCCCAGCGGTCGGCCGGCACGGAGGTGGCCGCGCCGAGCAGGTCGGACTCGCGGAACAGCTCGATGGACAGGCCCTGTTCGGCCAGGGTGCGCTCGCCCCTGGTCGCGCTGCTGGCGGGTGGGTTGCGGCAGAAGTGCAGGGTGACGTCCCAGTGGGCGGCCGTGCGCGGGGGCGCGATGCGGCCCAGTTCCACGCCGAGGGCCACGACTTCGTCGTAGGGGAGGTAGTGCACGACCGCGTCGAGGAACCCGGCCTGGGTGCGCAGCAGGACGTCGTGAAAGGAGGGCGCCGACAGGCCGGAGAGGTCGACGCCGAAGGGCAGGCGGTCGGAGAACGGGCCGAGGAGGGGGCCCAGTTCGAGGTGGTCGCGCAGGTCGACGACGGTGGAGAAGTAGCCGGGCCCGGGGCTGTCGGGGGTGCGCAGGCACCAGGCGGCCACGGCCATGACAGCCAGGGAGCCGTTGCCGCCCAGCGGGCCGGCCGAGGTGGTGAGTGCCTCCCACCGTCCGGCGGGCACCCGGAGCCGGTGCGTTTGCGACTCCCGGCCCCTGCGGGCGGCGCCCGCGGTGGTGTCCGCCGGGGCCGGGAGGGCGGCGAGGCGGCGGGTCCACCAGCGGCGGCGGGAGGCGCGGGCGCGCTCAGAGAGGGGGGCAAGGGGGGCGAGGGGCTCGGCGCCGGGGCCTGGGCCGGTGGTAGGGGTGGGGGTGGGGTCGCGGTACTGCTCGGCGCGGAACCGGCCGGTGTACGCCTGGCAGACGGCGCCGAGCAGGGCGTAGACGGAGCGGGCGTCGAGCACCAGGCTGTGGGCGGTGAGGGCGAGGACGATCTCGTCGTCGGCGAGGCGGACGAGGTGGAAGCGGGCCCGGTGCGCCTCGGCGCGGTCGGCCGGCCGGTCCCGGGCGGTGCGCAGGAGTTCCGCGCAGGCGTGGTCGCGCGCGGGGCCGGTGAGGTGGCGCAGGTCGGTGCGGGCGGGGTCGTCGGCGGCCGTCCGGACGCGCAGCCGGAGCGGCTCGCCGTCGACCAGTTCCACGCGCAGCGCGGGCAGGGCGGCGGTGACCTGCCGGACGGCGTCGGCGAGCCGCGCCTCGTCGAGGGTGCCGGTCAGGCGCAGGGCGCGCAGGTGGGTGACCTCGGCGGGGTCGGCGAAGCGCACGGCGGGCCATGCCCCGCGGCGCGGGAACCCTGCGGGCAGTGAAGCGGTCATGGGCGGGCCTCCGCCGGGTCGGTGAGGGGCGGGCAGCCGTGCGCGGTGGGGCGGTTGCGGGCGGCCCGCGGGTCCCCGAGGGGCTTCGGCGCCCACGGGGCACGCCGCAGGCCGGCGGCCGACCCCGCGAGCAGCCCCGTACCCGACCGGCCGGCGAGACGTTCCCGGCCGCGCGCCCCGGGCCGGTCGGCGGCCGACCGGGGGCCCCGCCGGGGCCCCGGCCGCCACCCGTCACGCCGACGTGCGACCGGCCCCGCCGACAGCCCCGCTCCCGCCGCCGGTGCCGTCACGCGCGGACCTCCGCCCAGTTCAGCGGGGCCGCCATGGCCACCACCACGCGGCGGTCCCCCGTGAACGGCTCGCGGCCGTGTGCTGTCAGGAGGTTGTCGACCAGCAGGACGTCGCCCGTCTCCCAGGGGGTCCTCACCCGCTCGGCGGCGTAGGCGTGGTGGAGCTGCTCCAGGACGGCGGGCTCGATGGGGCGGCCGTCTCCGTAGTAGCTGTGGGTGGGCAGGTCCCGCTCGTCGAACTGGGCCAGCAGCGCGTCCCGCAGCTCCGCCCGGAGCCCCGAGACGTGGAAGAACGCGGCGTGGTTGAACCACACCCGCTCCCCCGTCACCGGGTGGACGGCGACGGCGGGGCGGACCTGGGTGGTGCGCAGCCCTCCGCCCGGTTTCCATTCGGTGGTGATGTCCCGGGCGGCACAGTAGCTCTCGGCCCGCGCGCGGTCGGTGGTGCCGAAGGCTTCCTGCCAGGGCACGCCGAGTCCTTCCCCGTAGTTGCGCTGGTAGAGCACGCCGCGTTCGGTGAAGGCCCGGACGACGGAGGCGTCGAGGCGGGCCAGGACCCGCCGGGTGTCGGCGAGCGGGGTGGCGCCGCCCGTCGTGGCGGGGGTGAGGCAGGAGAAGACGAGCGCGGCGGGGAAGGTGAGCTGGTAGGAGTTCTCGTTGTGCAGGGCGATGGGCTGCTCCGCGGGGTGGTCGGTGGCGGTGTAGACGTGCCGGGCCAGCTCGGTGCGCGGCGAGGAGCGTTCCCCGTACGCCTCGGGCGTGCCGGCCAGGGCCTCGACGCACGCGGGGAAGTTGTCCAGGCCGGTGCGGAAGCCGCGCAGGAGGACGGCTCCGTCGCGGTGCAGGGCCGTGCGGACCGCGCCGTGGTGGGCGCGGGCCCAGGCGGCGAGGTCGGCGGCGCCGTCGGCGGCGGTGATCCGCCGGGGCAGTCCGGGGGCCGCCCAGGACGCCTCGGCGGCGGCCGGCTGTCGCCGCCCCGCGGCGGGCCCGGGCCTCACGGGCGCGCCTGCCGGGGCCGCCCGCCGAGGAGGGCGTGGACGAAGCGGTGCCGGTCGCCCAGGTCGAAGGCGGACCGCAGCGGCGCGGGGTCCATCGATCCGACGGGGCACAGGCCCAGGCCGGTGCCGGTGGCGGTCTGCATCAGCAGCTGGGTCATCGCGCCGGCTTCGAAGACGGTGAAGTCCCAGGCCAGTTCGCCGTAGAGCGGGGTGATGGCGTCGGTGCGGCTGACGAGGTACAGGGAGAAGGCGGCTTCCTCGTAGGCGGTGCGGTTGACCGCGTCGTGGGCGGACGCCGGCAGGGTCGCGCCCGGGGCGACGGGGACGAGGCGGTTGTGGACGGGGTGGTGGTAGTAGCCGCCGGCGGGCAGGCCGTCGACCCGGCCGGGGTGGGCCAGCAGGTAGGTCTGCACGGGGTAGGCGGAACCGGCCGACGGGTAGCCGTACTTGGGTTCGCCGCCGTGGCGGACCTCGCGCAGCGCGCCCAGGAGTTCCGCGAGGGCCGTGAGGTCCACCGGTTCCGGGGCGAAGCCGTGGTGGCTGCGGCGGGCGGTGAGGTGGTGCTCGGCGGGGCCCGCCAGGGCGATGCCGTCCCGGGCGTCGAGCTCGTGGCGGACGCCGTGGCGGGCGTCCTTGAACTTCTGCCGGGCCCCGATGCCGTCGAGCGCGGCCGGGGCCGCCGCCGGGGCGGCCGCCGCCTCGGCGGGCCCGGGCCGGGCGTCGAGCCCGCCGAGGTGGGTGCTCACGATGACGGCGACCGAGGGGAAGTGGAGCAGTTCCTCGATGTCGGTGTCGATGCCGAGCTCCTCCTCCAGGGTGGTGGCCAGGCGGACGAGTTCGACGGAGGTGGCGCCGGCGTCGAGGAGGTTCATGTCGGGTTCGACGGCGGCGAGGCCCAGCACCCGGCAGGTCACCCGGGTGACGCTGTCGAGGAGTCCGGCCTCGTCCCGCGGGGGCGGGCCCGGGGTTTCCTCCGCCGCCGGGGCCGGGGCGGCCGTGGTGGCCGCGGCGGCGACCGCCTCCCGGTCCAGGCGCCCGTCGGGGGTCAGCGCGAACGCGTCGACGATCTCGACGGCGGCGGGCATCAGGTACGGGGAGACCTTGCGGCGCAGGTACGCGGTGAGTTCCTCCGTGCCGGCCCGGGCCCCCGGGCGCAGCCGCACCCGGGCGAACGAGTCCCCGCCCACGGGGACGACGACGGCCGTGTGCACGGCTTCGTGGGCGGCGAGGACGGCTTCGGTGTCCTGGAGGTTCAGCGGCCGGTCCCGCACGGTGATCCGGGCGGACTCGTCCCCCACCACGTCGATCAGGCCCTGGGGCAGCAGCCGGGCGAACCGTGCGCTGCGCACCAGGGGTTCGCCGGTCTCGGGGTGGGCGACGGTCTCCTGGCCTTCCTCCTCGCCCGGGCACGTCTCGGCGGCGACGCCCCCGTAGTAGACGCGCCCGGCGACCCAGACGGGGCACGGCCGCAGGGCCTCGGAGAGGATGAAGACCCGCTGGTTGGGCAGCGGGTCGCCCAGGGGCACCGACCGCCAGGCCGGCTCCGGTTCACCGACCTCCATGCAGGTGGCCCAGGGGCCGGCGCCGGCGGCCGGGGCGAGGTGGGCCACGGTGGGCCCGTGCGGTGCGGCCTCACGCAGCCGGCGCACGTGGGCGGGGTCGAGGCGCTCCCCGCCGAGGAGGATCAGCCGCAGGGTCTCGGGCAGCTTCTCGCCCCGGTCGGCGAGGTGGTCCAGGACCAGGTCGAGCAGGGCCGGGGGCGCGTTCCAGACCGTGACGCGGTGGCGCCGCAGCTCTTCGGCGAGGGCCTCGGGGTCGCGCAGGTCGATGTCCCGGGTGAGGACGAGGGACGCCCCGGCGAGCAGGGGGCCGGACAGGTCGTAGAGGGCGGCCGGGGAGTCGGGGGGCGCCAGGGCCAGCAGCCGGTCGCCGGGGCCGAGCCCGAAGCGCCGGTTGACTTCCAGGGCGGCGGTGGCGAGGGCCCGGTGGCTGACGGGGTGCGTGATGCGGTAGGCCGCGTCGGTTGCGGTGCGCCGCGGTTCGGGTGCGGCGGGCAGGCCGGGCGCGGCGGGCCCGTCGACGGCGACGACGGGTGCGGGCGGTGGCCAGTCGAGCCGCTCGGCCAGCCAGGACTGGGTCAGGACCGCGCTCGCCCGCCCGTCGGTGACGCTCCGCCAGCGGACGGTGCGGGGCAGGCCGGGCGGCACCGGCAGGCACACGCCGCCGGCCCGCAGGACGGCCAGGGCGCCCGCGAACTGTTCCCACCCGTACTCCACCGCGAGGGCGACCCGGTCGCCGGGGGCGACGCCCGCCGCGTGGAGGCGGGCGGCGGCCGTCTCCACGCGGGCGGCGAGCTCGGCGTGGGTGAGGGTCAGGCCGGGGGCGAGCAGGGCGGGCGCGGGCCCGTACCGCTGGGCGGCCCGGGCCAGCTGGGCGGTGAGGGTGTCCTCGGGCACCGGCGCGGTGCGGGCGTTCATCGCCCGCACCAGCTCGCGCTGGTCGGCGGGGAGCAGAGTCGACATGGGCCGGGCGCTCGTCACTCCGGACCACCTCCCGTTCTCTCGTCTTCGGCGGCCAGTGAGGCGAGTACCGTCTCGAAGGCCCCGAACATGGCCTCGATCAGTCCCGGTGGGAACGCGTCCGCGACGTAGTCCCAGTTGCAGACCAGGCGGCCGTCGTTCTCGCTCACCTGGTGGTCGAGCAGTACCTGCGGGGTCTGGCTGATGGCGTGCACCGGCCGCACCCGCCAGGACAGCGGGGTTCGGCGGGGGGCGGCGCCCGCGGGCAGCAGGGTGCTGGTGAACACGATCGGCATGCCGCCGCCGTCGCGGGCCCCCCGCTCGCGGCGCAGCATGCGCAGCACCTCCACGCCGCTGACGACGCGGTGTTCGAGGTCCTGCCAGATCCGCTGCTGGAGCCGGCGGGCCCGGTCGGGGAAGGTCTCGCCTTCGCCGTCGACGGCCAGGAGGGTCGTGGTGGTGAAGTCCCCGACGATGTCGTCGACGCCCGGGTGCAGGGGCGGGCGGTGGAAGGTGGTGAGGTTGAGGGTGAAGGAGGGGCGCTCGCTCCAGGCGGCCAGGACGTCGCAGAAGGCGGCGCAGACCAGTGCGGCGGGGGTCAGTTCGGCGTCGGCGGCCTGCCGGCGGACCCGGGCCCAGGTGGTGGCGTCCAGGCCGGTCACCAGGCGGGTGAACGTCGGCGCGGTCAGCTCCTCGGGCCGGGCCAGCAGGGGCAGCCCGGGTGCCGGGGGCAGGTGGGCGAGCCGGCCGCGCCAGTAGGCGAGGGCGCGGTGGCGCTGCTCGCCCTCGCTCTGCGCGCGGACGGCGAGCACGTAGTCGCGGAAGGAGCAGCCCAGGGCGGGCAGTTCGGTGTCGGGGTCGTGGTAGAGGCTGAGCAGTTCCCGGGTGAGGACGTGGACGCTGTGGGCGTCGGCGATCAGGAGGTCCAGGCTCAGGTGGAGCCGGGTGGTGAGGTCGTCGAGCCGGTGGGTGCGGATGTCGAACAGGGGCCAGGCGGAGGCGTCGCGGACCTCGTGCGACATGTGGTCGCGGACGCGTTCCAGTACGGCGCCCGCGTCGGTCCTGCCGCGCAGGTCGGTGTGGGCCAGCTCGTAGGCGGGGACCTCCGGCAGGACCTGCTGCCGGCCGTCGGGGCGGATGACGAGGCGGAGGGCGTCGTGCCGGTCGATCAGGGCGCGCAGGGCGCGCTGGAGGCGGCCGGGGTCGAGGTCCTCGACGTCGAGTTCCAGGTAGGTGTGGGTGGCGACGCCGCCGAGGGAGAGGGAGCGGTGGCGGCCCAGCCAGTACGCCTGCTGGATGTCGGTGAGGGGGAACGGCTCGTGGCGGGCGGCGGGGTCGAGGGCGATGCCCCGGGGGGCGGTGTCCCCGCCCTCGGGGTGCCCGCTCAGGCGGGCGACGGCCGTGGCGAGGCCGCCGAGGGTGCGGGCGTCGAAGAGGCGCGCTATCGGCACGCGGACGCCCAGTTCGGCCTGGATGCGGGTGACGAGGGTGATGGCCACCAGCGAGGTGCCGCCGAGGGCGAAGAAGCTGTCGTCGGCGCCGGCGCTCTCCACGCCGAGGGCCCGGCACCACAGGGCGCGCAGCCGTTCGGGCACGTCGGTCCCGCCCGCGGCGGCCGCCGGCGCGATACCGTCCCGGGCGGGGACGAGGCGGGCGAGGGCGGCCCGGTCGGTCTTGCCGTTGGCGGTCAGGGGCATCCGGTCCAGGGGCAGGAGCGTGGCGGGCACCATGTAGCCGGGCAGCCGGGCGGCGAGGCCGGCCCGCAGCGCCGCGGGGTCGCAGGGCTCCGGTCCGGTGGGCACCGCGAAGGCGACGAGGCGTTTCTCGCCGCGGTCCTCGCCGACGGCGAGGACCGCACCGGCCGCGACGCCGGGCAGGAGGGCCAGGGCGGCCTCGATCTCGCCCAGTTCGACGCGGTAGCCGCTGATCTTGACCTGGTCGTCCTGGCGGCCGAGGAACTCCAGGTTCCCGTCGGGCAGGTGGCGTGCGTGGTCGCCGGTGCGGTAGAGGCGGGCGCCGGTGCGGGGGTGGGTGACGAACCGCTGTCCGGTGAGTTCGGGGTCGCGCCAGTAGCCCTGGGCGACGCCGGTGCCGCCGATGTAGAGCTCGCCGGGGACCCAGTCCGGCCGGGGGCGCAGAGTCGCGTCGAGGACGGTCAGTTGCTGGTTGTCCATCGGGGTGCCGTAGGGGACGCTGCGCCACCGGGGGTCGGTGCGGCCGATGGTGTACCAGACCGACCAGATGGATCCTTCGGTGGCGCCGCCGAGGCTCATGACGGTGGCGCCGGGGGCGCACAGGGCGCGGATGCGGTCGGGCAGCGGCAGGGGGATCCAGTCGCCGCTGAACAGGACGGCCCGCAGGGTGCGCAGGGCGTCCGGGGCCAGGCCGGCGGCGTAGTCGGCGAGGACGGTGCCCAGGGCGGGCACGGAGTTCCACACGGTGATGTGCTCGCGGCGTACGAGGTCGGCCCAGTGGCCGGGGTCGCGGCGGCGCCGGTGGTCGGGGAGGACGACCTTCCCGCCGGCGGCGAGGACGCCGAACAGGTCGTAGACGGCAAGGTCGAAGCTGAGGGAGGACACGGCGAGGACGGCGTCGCCGGGGCCGGTGCCCAGGCGCCGGTTGACGCACTCCAGGGTGTTGGCCGCGCCGAGGTGGTCGATCATGACGCCTTTGGGCTCTCCGGTGGAGCCCGAGGTGAAGATCACGTAGGCGAGGTCGGTGAGGCTCTGGAGGGGCTTCAGCGGCTCGGTGGCGGGGTCCAGGGCGGCGTCGTCGTCCACGGCGAGGGTGGGGCGGCCGGCGGGCAGGTCCGTCCGCCCCAGCAGGGCGCGTTCGGTGAGGACGACGGCGGTCCCGGCGCGGCGCAGGAGGCGGGCGATCCGCTCGGCGGGCTGGTCCGGGTCCAGGGGCAGGAACGCGGCTCCGGATTCCAGGACGCCGAGGGCGGCCACGGCCTGCGGCCAGCCCTTGCGGGCGATGACGGCGACGAGTTCGTTCGGCCGGGCGCCGAGGCGGCGCAGGGTGTGCCCGACGCGCCGGGCGCGCTCGGTCAGTTCGCGGTAGGTCAGGCGGGTGTCCCCGGCGACGAGGGCGGTGCGCCCGGGGTGGCGCCGGGCGGCGTCGGCGACGGCCTCGTGGAGCAGCCGGGCCGGCAGGGGCGCCCGGGGCGCGCCGACGCGGTCGCGGACGGCGGCCTGGGCGGCGGGCAGGGGCGGCGCGCCGGGTTCCCGCCAGGCGTCCGGCCCGGCGGCCAGGCGGGTCAGTGCGGCCCGGTAGGCGGCGAACATGGCGTCGAGCACGCCCGGCGGGAAGAGGTCCTCGACGGCGTCCCAGTTGAAGACGAGCTCCCCGCGGTCCTCCGCCACCTGGTGGTCGAGGTGGACCTGGGGGGTCTGGCTGACGCCGTAGCCCGCCCGTCCCAGGGCCCACTCCCGGGGGCCGGCGGCGGCGCGGTCGTCGTCGGCGACCGGCAGGTTGGAGGTGAAGACGACGGGGGTCAGGAGCCGGGGCGGGGCGTCGCGGAGCGCGGCCCACTCGCGCATGACGGTGACGCCGCTGACGGCGGCCCGGTCGAGGTCCTCCCACAGCCGCCGCTGGAGGTCGCGGGCGCGGGCGGTGAAGTCGCCGGGCCGGCCGTGGTCGACCTCCAGCAGGCTCAGGGAGGTGAAGTCGCCGACGATGCGGCCGATGTCGGGGTGCAGCGGCGGGCGGTCGAAGACCGTGAGCATCAGGGAGTACCGCGGCCGGCCGCTCCAGGCGGTGATCACTTCGGCGAACGCGGCCAGCAGGACCCCGGAGGGGCTGAGGCCCAGGCCGCGGGCGCGTTCCTTGACCGCGGCCCAGGCGGCCGCGGCGAGGCGGCCGGAGCGGCGGGCGAAGCGGGGGGTGCCGAGCGCCTCGGGCGCGGTGGCCAGGGGCAGTTCGGGGCCCGGGGGCAGGTCGGGCAGCCGCCTGGTCCAGTACGCGAGTGCCTCCTGGTAGGCGGCGGAGTCCCGGTGGCGGAGCTGGTGGAGGACGTGGTCGCGGAAGTCCGTCTCCAGGGGGGCGAAGGTGCGGGCGGGGTCGGTGTAGCGGACGGCGAGCTCGGCCATGACGAGTCCGAAGCTGTGGGCGTCGCAGACCAGGGCGTCGACGCCGATGTGCACCACGGCCGCGGGGCCGGTGAGGGAGACCCGCACGTCGAACAGGGGCCAGCGGTCGGCGGGCAGGACCTGGTGGGACATCTCCTCGCGGACGGCGAGCAGTGCGCGGCGCCGGTCCGCCTCGCCGAGGTCGCGCAGGTCGTGGACGGCCACCTGGTAGGGCGGCACCTCGGGCAGGACCTGCTGGAGTCCGTCGGGCCGGATCACCGCGCGCAGCATGGGGTGGCGGCCGATCACGCCGCGCAGGGCGTGGGTGAACCGCTCCAGGTCGAGGTCGGGGGCGGTGAGCTCCAGGTAGGCGTGGGTGGAGACGCCGCCGAGCGCGAACCCGCCCTCGCGGCCGACGTAGTAGGCGCGCTGCACGTCGGTGAGCGGGAACGGCTCGTGGCGGGCGGCGGGGTCGGGGCGGAACGGCGCGGGCGGTGCCGCCTGCCCGGCGCCCGGGCGGCGGCCGGTGATCCGGGCGGCGAGGCCGGCGACGGAGGGCGCGGCGAAGACGTCCCGCAGGCCGACATCGGTCCCGCACCGGCGCCGCAGGTCGGCCGCCACCCGGGCGGCGAGGAGCGAGTGCCCGCCGAGGAGGAAGAAGTCGTCGTGCGCGCCGGGGGTCCGGGGCAGGCCGAGGCGCTCGGCGAAGACCTCGGCGACGGCGGTCTCGGCGGGGGTGCGGGGCGGGGTGTCCGCGGCCGGGGCGGCAGGCGCGGGCGCGGGCAGGCCGCGGTAGTCGGTCTTGCCGTGGGCGGTGACCGGCAGCTCGTCGAGGAGGGTGATCGCGGTGGGCACGAGGTGGGCGGGCAGCCGGCCGCGCAGGAACCCGGCCAGCTCGGCCGGTGCGGGCGCGGCGGGACCCGGGACGGCGTAGGCCCACAGGCCGGTGGCGTCCGGGGCGGCGGTGACGGCGGCGGCGCGGACGGCGGGGTGGGCGAGCAGGGCCTGTTCGACCTCGCCCGGTTCGGCGCGGTGCCCGCGGATCTGGACCTGGCGGTCGGCGCGGCCCAGGAGTTCCAGCCGGCCGTCGGCCCGCTCCCGGGCCAGGTCGCCGGTGCGGAACATCCGGGCGCCGGGTGCCTGGGGGTCGGGCAGGAACGCGGCGGCGGTGGGCCCCGGGCGGCCGTGGTAGCCGCGGGCCACGCACACCCCGCCCACGTACAGCTCGCCGGGCGCGAGCGCGGCCAGGGGCCGCAGCGCCGGGTCGCGGACGAGGGCGGTGACGCCGGGGAGGGGGTGGCCGACCGGGGAGCGCTCCGGTGCGGCGCCGGGGGCGATCACGGCGGCGGTGGCGTCGGCGGCGGTCTCGCTGGAGCCGTAGAGGTTGAGCAGGGTGCGGCCGGGCAGCCGGGTGTGGAAGCGGCGGGCGGTGGCGGGGTGGAGGGGCTCGCCGCTGGTGATCCAGGTACGCAGGCAGGTGAGCCGGGCGTCGAGGTCGCCGTCCTCGGCGAGGAGCATGGTCAGCAGCGAGGGCACGGTGACCATGCGGCTCACCCGTTCGCGCTCCAGCGCGTCGGTGAGCAGGGCGGGGTCGCGGGCGTCATCGGCGGGCAGCAGCAGGAGCGGGACGCCGGCCAGGAGCGGGCCGAAGAGTTCCCACACGGCGTCCACGAAGCCCGGGGCGGTGCGGGCGACGGCGACGTCGCCGGGGGCGAAGGGGTGGGTGGCGGCCATCCAGTCCACCCGGTTGACGGCGCCGCGGTGCGGGCCGAGGACGCCCTTGGGCTCGCCGGTCGAACCGGAGGTGTAGACGAGGTAGGCGGTGTTGTCGGGGTGCACGGGGACGCCGAGGTCGTGGCCGGGCTGCCGGGCGGCGCGGGGCGCGGCGTCGCGCAGGGCGGCGGGGGTGAGGACCGCGGCGGGGCGGGCGTCGGCGAGGACCGCGGCCAGCCGCTCTCGCGGGTGGCCGGGGTCCAGGGGGACGTAGGCGGCGCCCGCCTTGAGGGCGGCGAGGGCGGCGGTGACGGCGTCGGCGCCGCGCGGCAGGCACAGCGCTACCCGGTCCTCGGCGCGCACGCCGAGCTCCCGCAGGTGGCGGGCGAGCCGGTTGGCGCGGGTGTTGAGGGCGCGGTAGGTGATGCGGTGGCCGCCGTCGACGAGGGCCACGGCGTCGGGGGTCCGGGCGGCGCGGTCCTCGAACCGGCCGTGGAGGGTCCCGGCCGGGCCGGGGGCGGGCGAGAGCGCGGAGACAGGGGCGGGGGCGGGGGCCGGTGTGAGCCCAGGGCCGGGTGCGAGCCCAGGGCGGGGCGCGGAGGCAGAGCCAGGCGCGGGGGCAGGCCCGGGCGCGAGCCCAGAGCCAGGCGCGGAGGCAGAGCCAGACGCGCAGGCGGAGCCAGGCGTAAGCCCAGAGCCAGGCGTAAGCCCAGGGCGGGTGAGCAGGTCGGCGCAGGGCAGGCCGGGGTCGGCGGCGGCCCGTGTCAGGACGGTGCGCAGGTGCGTGCCGAGCAGGGCGACGGTGTCCGCGGCGAACAGGTCCCGGTCGTACTGGAAGGCGATCTCCAGTCCTTCGGGCCGCTCGCGGACCTCGACGACGAGGTCGAACTGCGCGGTGCCCAGGTCGACGTCCTCGGCGCTCGCGTCGAGCCCGGGCAGGTCGACGGCGGGCGAGGGCTGCTGGGCGACGCACAGGACGCTGACGGCGGGTTCGGGGTCCGCCCCGGAACCGCCGGCTTCCGAGCGCAGCAGCTCCAGGACCTTCTCCAGGGGCATCTCCTGGTGGGCGTAGGCGGTGACGAGCGTTTCGCGGACCTCGCGCCACAGGGTGCAAAAGGGGGTGGGGCCGGCGGCCTCGAAGCGCAGCAGCAGGACGTTGACGAAGTAGCCGATCAGGCGTTCCAGTTCGGGGCGGGTCCGGCCGGCGACGAGGGTGCCGACGGCGAGGTGGTCCTGGCCGCTCACCCCGCGCAGGACCACCAGGAGCGCGGAGAGCACCAGCATGAACAGGGAGCCGCCCTCGCGCCGCCGGAGCTCGGTGAGCCGGTCGGCGAGCGCGGCCGGGAGGACGAAGGCGTGGTTGGCGCCCTCGCCCTGCCGCTCGGCGGTGCGGGGGCGGTCGGTGGGCAGGGCGACGCGCGGCAGGTCGCGGACGGCCGTGGACCAGAAGTCCGTGAGCTCGCGGAGTTCGGGGCCGCTGAGCCGGTCCCGCTGCCAGTGCGCGTAGTCGCCGTACTGGACGGGGGGCTCCGGGGTCCGTCCGGGCCGGCCGGCGCGCCGGTCGCGGTACTCCGCGGCGAGTTCCTCGACGAGGACGCCGTTGGACCAGCCGTCGGTGACGGCGTGGTGGACGGCGAGCAGGGCCAGGTGTTCGCGCGGGGCCAGCCGGAAGAGGGTGACCCGCAGCAGGGGCCCCGCCGCGAGGTCGAAGGGGCGCCGGGCCTCCTCGCGCATCAGCCGCCGGGTGTCGGCGGTCCGGCCGGTGAGGTCGACGAAGCGGACCGGCACGGGGGCGGCGGGGTGGACGACCTGGGTGAGGCGGTCACCGGCCGAGCGGAAGGTGGTGCGCAGGGCCTCGTGGCGGCGCACGATGGCCTCGATCGCGCCGCGCAGCGCGGGGACCGCCAGGTCGCCGCGCAGGCGAAGGGCGGTGGCGTAGTTGTACGCGGCGGGCATGAGGCCGCCGAGCAGCCACATCCGCTCCTGGCCGAAGGACGGCGGCGGGCTGAGGTCGCCGCGGCGGCGGATCGCGGCGCGGCGGCCGGCACGGCGGCCCAGGATCTCCTCGAACGCCGCGCGGCGGTCGGCGGGCAGGGCCTGGATCCTGCGGTCCAGTTCAGCGTCCGTGAGCGCGGCGGGGTCGGTGTCAGTCACGGTGACCGCCTTCCCGCGGGCCGGGGCCGGCCAGGCCGAAGACGTCGGCCAGGACGGCGGTGCCCGCGACGAGTTGCAGCAGCCGTTCGCCGGCCGTCCTGCGGGCGGGGGGCGCTGCGGTGAGCCGGTGGAGGAGGGTGCGTACGGCGTGCGGGTCGAAGAAGGGGCTGTTCCGGGCGGCCGGGCCTTCGGCGAGGTCGCGCAGGGCGGTGAGCAGGGTGGTGTCGCCGACCGCGGGAGGGGCGAAGAAGGGCCGCTTGGCCCCCCGGGCGACCTCGTCGGGCAGCCGGTCGCGCAGGGCGGCCCGCAGTGGGTACTTGCCGCTGCCGTCCTTGTCGTACCAGGCCAGCGGGGTGGTGCGGACGGTGGCGAAGAGGTGGTGGTCGAACAGCGGCAGCCGCACCTCGACCGCCTGGGCGCTGTCCAGGCGCTCGGCGGCGAGGATGTAGCCGGGCAGCCAGCTCTTGGCGAAGAGGTAGGTCGACTGGTGGACGGGGGCCCGCCCGGCGAGCTGGGCGGCGCCGGCGTCCAGCAGCGGCCCGGCGCTGTCGGCGGCGGCGAGTTCGGCGGCGAACTCCGGCCGCAGCAGGGCGGTGACGGGCTGGGTGACGGCCAGGTGGCGTTCGACGATCCAGCTGGGCAGGAAGCCCAGGGTGCCCAGGATCCGCCGCAGGTAGGGGGGCAGGCCCTGGGCGGCGAGGGCGGCGTAGCCCTTGGCGGCGCGGGCGCGGGCGGTGGTGGACAGGCTCAGGGAGAGGTCCTTGCGGAACTGCGGGTAGCCGACGAACACTTCGTCGCCGCCCTCGCCGGCGAGGACGGCGGTGAAGCCCTCCTTCTTGATGCGGGCGCTGTGCAGGTACCGGGCGACGCCGTGGGAGTTTTCCTGCACCATCTCCCCCGCGCGGACGGCCTCGCGCAGGTGGGCGGCGAAGCAGCCGGGTTCGGAGCCGACCTCGCGGTGGCGGATGCCCAGGTGGGCGGCGGTGCGCCGGGCGACGGCACTCTCGTCGAAGGCGGGGTCGTCGAAGCGGACGGTGAAGGCGGTGAGCGTGGTGTGCCGGGCGGCGGTGGCGGCGACGGAGGTGGAGTCCAGTCCGCCGCTGAGGTGGCAGGCGAGCGGCACGTCGGCGACGGTCCGCAGCCGCACGGCGTCGTCGATCCCTTCGCGTACGGCGCCCAGGTGGGCGTCGAGGCGCCGGGGGTCGGGCGGGGCGAGGTCCGCCGTGGGCGGGTAGTCGAGGTCCCAGTAGGGGCGGACGCGGATCCGGACGGTGTCGCCGTCGGCCTCGGCGGTGAGGTGGCAGCCGGGCGGGAGCTGGCGGATCCCGGCGAAGAGGGTGCGGTCCGGGGGGAGGCCCAGCTGGAGGTGGGCCGCGAAGGAGGCGGTGTCCCAGGCGGCCGGGGCCCCGCAGGCGAGCAGTGCCTTGATCTCGGAGGCCAGGTGCAGCCGGCCGTCGAGGAGGGTGTAGTAGAGGGGTTTGACGCCGAAGCGGTCGCGGGCGGCGAAGAGGGTGCGGTGGCGCTCGTCCCACAGGACGAAGGCGAACTCCCCGCGCAGCCGCTCCAGGGCCCGCGGGCCGTCGCGCAGGTAGAGGTGCAGGGCGATCTCGCTGTCGCTCCCGGTGCGGAACCGGCAGCCCGCGGCGCGCAGTTCGCGGCGGACCTCCCGGTAGCCGTAGAACTCTCCGTTGGCCACCAGCTGGACCAGCCCGTGCGGTCCGGCGATGGGCTGGTGCCCGGCCCGCGGTGCGATCACGGCCAGCCGGGTGTGGCCCAGCGCGGCGTGGCCCCCCGGGGAGCACCAGGTGCCCTCCCCGTCGGGGCCGCGCGGGCGCAGCCGGTCCATCGCCCCGGCCAGGGTCCGCTCGGTGACCCCGCCCCGGGCGGAGAAGGTCGCGACGATGCCGCACATGTCGTCCTCACGCCCCCGGTGTCGCGTGCGGAGTGCCGAAGGCCAGGACCGCGAGGGGTTCGCCGCTGTCGTTGCGCAGGGTGGCCGGGGCCCCGGCGTCGTGGATCACGCACTCCTTGGCGCCCCAGGGCACCGGGGCTCCCCCGACGTCGAGCCGGGCGCCGTCGGGCACCCGCAGGCCGAACAGGACGCGCAGGGGGCCGCCGGGCGTTTCGCCGGGGGTGCCGCCGGCCCGCCGGAGCGTCCCGCCGGGCGGCACGACGACGAGTTCGGCCACGCCGTCGTCGAGCGTGGCCTCCGGGATGGAGTCGATCAGGCCGGTGGCGAGGGGGAAGGAGGCGTAGGCGGTGGCGGTCCAGGCGCCGTCGGCGAACAGCACGGCGCCCTCCACCGGCTCGGGCGCGCCTTCGAGTTCGTCGAGCAGCTCGGCGTGGCTCTCGCGCAGGAGGCCGGTGAACCAGAAGGCGGCCGGGTCGTGGAGGGTGGGGGCGGGGGGCGGGGCCGGGGCCGCGCGGGCGATGACGGCGCGCAGCTTCTCCGTCTCCTCCTCGCGCTGCCGCTCGGTGCGCAGGAACAGGGCGTGGTCGGCGAAGGACTTCTCGCGGGTCATCCGGTGCCGCTGGTAGGTGGCGTCGAAGGGGGCCTTGTAGTCCTGGTAGTGCCGGTGCTCGACGAGGACGCCGGGCACCGGGTAGAGGCGGTGCAGCCGGTCGGCGATGTCGAAGACCCATTTCTCGACCTCCCACTGCTGGAAGATCGTCGGGGTGAAGTAGCCGAGCGTGTCGTACCAGGGGCGGGTGACGGCGGGGAAGTCGCAGCCGCCTTCGGGGTACTGGCCGTCGTCGAAGTACAGGCACAGCACGCCGTCGGGGTGCAGTGCGCTCAGGTCGGTGATCCGGGCGTCGAGGGCGGCGTCCCAGCCGTAGTCGATGTAGAGCTGGTCGTCGTTGGCCATCATCAGCACGTCGCCGGTCGCGGCCTCGGCGAGGCGGTTCCACGCGTGGGGCACGCCGACGGGGTCGCCGACGTGCAGGGCGCAGCGGCCGAGCCGGCCGAAGCGCCACCGGGCGCGGTCGAACAGGGCCCGGTACCGTGCCAGGTCGGGGTCGTCGGCGTCGACGTAGAAGAGGACCTCGACGCGGCCGGGGGCCGCGGCGGTGCGGGCGACGCTGTCGAGGAAGCGGATGACGTTGCCGACGCGTTCCCGGGTCGGGCACAGCAGGGAGAGGGTCCGGGGGGCCGCGGCCGGGCGGGCCCCGGCGGACCAGGGGAAGCGCAGCCGGGACAGGGCCCGGCGCGGTTCCAGGCGCAGGGAGTGGTCGAGGGCCTGCCGGGCGCGGAGGCTGGCGTTGACCACCGACACCACCCAGGCGTGCTCCCCGCCGGGCGCGCGCAGGGCCCGGGTGGCGACGTCCTGGAGTTCGCGGTCCCGGAAGCGGGCGGCGTGGCCGAGGAGCAGCCGCCCCAGGTCCCTGGCGGGGGCGCGCTCAGGCATCGGTCCTCCCGGCTGCTGCGGCCTGGACCTGCCGGGCTATCCAGGGGTAGGTGCGCTGCAGGCCGGTGTCGAGCGGGGTGTCGGGTGCCCAGCCGAGGAGTTGCCGGCAGCGGGTGTTGTCGGAGCTGCGGCCGCGCGGTCCGACGGGCCGGTCGGGGGCGAAGGCGCAGCGCACCTTCTTGCCGGCGACGGCGGCGATCCGTTCGACCAGGCCGGCGATGTCGACGCGCTCCTCGGAGCCGAGGTTCACGGGCTCGGTCACCTCCGAGCGGGAGAGGCGGATCAGGCCCTCGACGCAGTCGTCGACGTAGCAGTAGGAGCGGGTCTGCGTCCCGTCGCCCCAGACCTCGATCTCCCCTTCGGTGCCGGGCAGCCGGGCGACCTTGTCGCAGAGCATGGCCAGGGATTTGGCCCGGGGGCCGTCGTGGGTGCCGAGGGGGCCGTAGATCGCGTGCAGCCGGGCGACCTTGATGTCCATGCCGTGGCTCGCGCGGTAGGTGCGGCAGAGGATCTCGGTGGTGAGCTTCTCCCAGCCGTATTCCATGTCGGGGTCGGCGGGGAAGACGCGGTCCTCGGCCAGGGGCGGGGCGTCGGGCTCGCGTTGCAGGTAGCCGGGGTAGACGCAGGCCGAGGAGGTGTAGACGGTGGTGCGCACCCGGGCGGCGCGGCACGCCTGAACGGTGTGGGTGGAGATCAGCAGGTTGTCGTGGAGGATCTCGGCGGGCGCGGTGTGCGTCCAGCCGATGCCGCCCATGTTGGCGGCGAGCGCGAACACCGTGTCGGCCCCGGCGACGGCTTCGGCGGCCCGTGCGGGGTCGCGGAGGTCGGCGATGAGGAACTCCTGGGCGCCGCTGGGCTGGTAGCGGGGCCTCTCCAGGTCCACGCCGCGGACGTGGTGCCCGTCGCGGACGAGGCGCCGTACGAGGTGGGAGCCGATGAAGCCGCCGGCCCCGGTCACCACGATCAGTGTCACCGTGTGTCTCCCTCAGTCGTTGGTCGCGGGTTGGCGGCGTGCCGTGGACAGCCGGGTGCGGTCTCTCTCCCGGCGCCGGCCGCGGGCGCCCTCGCCGCGGCGGGTGTGGGCGTCCGCGACGAGGGCCCGCAGGGCTGCCAGGGGGCGGTCCGGGCCGCCGGCGACCGCCTGGAGGTAGTCCTCCAGGGTGGCCAGGTGGGCGTGGACGGTGTCGCCGTCGAGCCGGTGCGGGTCGAACCGGGCGCGCAGTGCGGGACGTTCGCCGGGGGTGGCCTCGACGACGAGCGGGTAGCCCTCGTCGACGAGGGCGTGGGGGCGTTCGACGCGCAGACCGCCGGCGAGGTGGCCGTCGGTGATGCGGGTGGGGAAGTTCTCCACCACCATGATGGTGTCGAAGAGGCTGCCGCCGCGGGCGGCCCCGACGCCGCGTTCGACGCGGCTCAGGGGGACGTGGGCGTGGTCGCGCAGCTCCAGCAGGTCGCCCTGGAGGGTGCGGAGCCAGTCCAGGGTGGTCGGGGAGCCACCGCAGCGCACGCGCAGCGGGAGGGTGTTGATGAACAGGCCGACGCACTCGGTGGCCCCGGGCGGTTCGGCGGGCCGGCCGGCGAGGGTGGTGCCGAAGACCACGTCGTCCTGGTCGCAGTGGCGGGCCAGCAGCAGCGCCCAGCCGCCGTGGAGCACGGCCGCCGGGGTGAGCCCGTGGCCGCGGCAGAACTCCGCCAGCGCCCGGCCCGTCGCCGCGCCCGCGCGGTGTTCCCGCTCGCCCCGCCGGACGGCCTGGACGCGTCCGTCGCGGCAGCCGGGGCCGGCGATGCGCGTCGGGGCGGGCACGTCGGCGAGGCGGCGGTGCCAGAACTCCTCGTCCACGGGGCGCCGCAGCCGGGGCAGGAAGTCGGCGAAGGGCGGGCGCCGGGGCGGGGCGGCGGGCCGGCCCGCCCGCAGCTCCGCGTAGGCGTCCAGGACGTCGCGCAGGACGAGCTGCTGGGACCAGCCGTCGAGGACGAGGTGGTGGTGGGTCCAGACGCAGCGGTAGGCGCGGGCGTCCTCGCGGAAGAGCGTCAGTCGCATCAGCGGGGCGCGGGTGAGGTCGAAGCCCCGCTCCCGGTCCTCGTCGAGGAACCGGGCGAAGCCGGTGTCCCGTTCGGCCGGGGTCCGGGTGCGCCAGTCGGCCGTGCGTACGGTGACGCGGGCGGCCGGGTCGACGATCTGGGCCGGGGAAGTGCCCTCGTCCCAGCGGAACGAGGCGCACAGCGCGGGGTTGGCGGTGAGCACGGTCTGCCAGGCGGTGTGGAAGGCCCGCTCGTCCAGTTCCCCGGTGAGGCGGCAGCAGACCTGCACCACGTAGGCGCCGGGGGTGCTGCCGCCGAGGGAGTGGTAGAGCATGCCCTCCTGCATCGGGGCCAGCCCGTACTCCGCGGTGGCGGGAGCGGGCTCGACGGCGGGCTCGACGGCGGATTCGGCGGCGGGTCCGGTGGCGGCGAGGGGGACGGCCCGTTCGGCCACCGCGGCGAGGGTGCGCCCTTCGAAGAGGTCCTGGGCGGAGACGGCGAAGCCCGCGTGCCGGGCCTTGGCCACGATCACGATGGCGTGGATGGAGTCGCCGCCCGCCGCGAAGTAGTCGTCGTCCGCGCCGATCCGGTCGGTCTCCAGGACCTCCTGCCAGATGTCGGCGAGGGCCCGTTCGGCCGCGGTGCCCGGTGGCCGGTAGGCGACCGCGGCAGTGCCGGGGCCGTCGTCCGCCTCCCAGTCGTCCGTGCCGTCCGTGCGCAGGTCGTCGAGGTCCGTGACCCAGCGCGCCAGCACGGCACGCTGCGCCTCGGACAGCCTGCCGATCCGCTCGTCATGCTCGGACATCGTCACCTCCCGGTGCGAAGCGGTCCTGCCGTAGCGCCGAGAGGGCCTCGGCGTCGGAGAGTTGCTCGACGCGGTCCAGCAGCCGTGCCAGGCGCCGGCCGCGCGGATCGGCGGAGGGCGGGGCGGGCAGCCGGGCGTGGTCGACCTTGCCGTGGGCGGTGGTGGGCAGGGCGGGCAGCGCCACCAGCTCGGCGGGGACGGCGTACGGGGGCAGCCGGTCCGTGAGCCACGCGGTCAGCTCCTCGGGGGCGGGGGGCCGGGCCGGGTCGGCCGGGACCCAGTACGCCACGAGCCGGCGTCCGCCGCCTGCCGCCGCACGGGCCGTCACCACCGCCTCGCGCACCCCACGGTGGGCGGTGAGGGCCTCTTCGGTCTCCCCCGGTTCCGTGCGGTACCCGCGGATCTTCACCTGCCGGTCGGCGCGGCCGGCCAGGAGCAGCCCGCCGCCGTCCGGCAGCCGCCGGGCCAGGTCCCCGGTGCGGTACCGGCGGGCGCCGGGCACCGACGGGTCCGGTCCGTAGGCCGCCGCGGTGGCCGCGGGCCTGCCCAGGTACCCGCGGGTGACGCCGGTCCCGCCGATGTACAGCTCGCCGAGCACTCCGGCCGGTGCGGCGGCCCCGTCGTCGACGACGCACGCGGTCAGCCCCGTGATCGCCTCGCCCACCCCGGCGGTCCCCGCCTCCGCGCTCTCGTCGACGGTGCGGGCGCAGCAGCCGACGACGGTCTCGGTGGGCCCGTACTCGTTGACCAGGGCCGCGTGGGGGGCGAGCTGCCGGGCGGCGCGGACGTGCCCGGGGCGCAGGGGTTCGCCGCCCGCCACGACGGTGCGCAGGCTCCTCACCGGGGCCACCTGGTGGCCGACGGCGGCGAGGTGGGCCGGGGTGATCTTCAGGAGGGTGCAGCGGCCGCCGGCCAGGGCGTCGCCGAGTGCGGTGGGGTCGTCGGAGCCGATGAGGTGGGCGCGGCCACCGGCGACCAGGGGTGCGAGCAGGGCGGTGACGGTCAGGTCGAACGCCGGGGAGGAGTGCACGGGCGCTTCGGTGCTCGCGTCGATGCCGTACCGGCCGACCGCCCAGCGCAGGTAGTTGACGAGGCCGCGGTGCGGCACCCCGATGACCTTGGGGGTGCCGGTGGAGCCCGAGGTGGCCATGGCGCAGGCCAGGTTGTCGGGGTGGACGGGGGCGGGGGGCAGCGGGTCGCCGAGGTCGTCGGGGGCGACGACCGGCAGACCGGCGGCCCGGAGCGGGGTGTCGGCGCCGGCGGGCAGGACGAGCAGCCGCGCCCCGGCCTCGGCGAGGGCCCGCCGGTGCCGGGCCGGCGGGTGCGCGGGGTCGAGCGGGAGGTAGGCGGCGCCCGCGTGGAGGATCGCCAGGAGCGCCACGACGGTGTCGGTGCGGCGGGGGGCCCACAGGCCGACCACGGTGTCGGGGCCCGCCCCCGCGGCGCGCAGGGTGCCGGCCAGGCGGGCGGCCCGCCGGGCCAGTGCCCCGTAGCCGGTGCTGCGCCCTTCGTCGTCGCTGAGGGCGATGCGGTCCGGGGTCTGCCGGGCGCGGGCGGCGAACAGGGCGTGGACCGAGGTGTCCTCGCCGGGGGCGGCGGGGGCCGGCGGGGGGCCCGTCAGCGGGGTGTCGCGGTAGGCCCGGTGGGGGGCACCGGCGGCGGCCCGCAGGGCGCGCAGGTAGTGGGCGCCGAACTCCTCGACCTGGGTGTCGGGGAATTCCCCGGGGTCGGACTCCAGGAGCAGCCGCAGCCCGCCGCCGTCCGTGGCGTCGAGGTTGAAGTGCGCGGTGAGCGGGACGTACGTCTGGTCGGGGGCGCGCAGGTCGAAGACGCGCATGCCGTCCAGGGCGGCGAGGTCGCGGTAGAGGTGGAAGTGCGTGTACACGAACAGGGTGTCGAAGAGCCGGGCGGCGCCGAGGTCGCGCTGGGCCTGGGCGAGCGGGTAGCGGCGGTACTCCCAGATCCGGGTGTCGGCGGCGTGGGCCGCGCGGGCGAGGTCCGCCCAGGTCCCGCCGTCGACGCGCCGGCGCAGCGGGAGGATGTTGTTGAACACCCCGACCATCCGGTCGCCGTCGTGCCGTTCGGGCCTGCCGTTGGTCTCCACGGCGGTGATGACGTCGGCGTCCCCGGCCAGAGCCCGCACGACGCGCAGGTGCACGCCGAGGAGGACGTGCTTGAGCCCGACGCCCAGTTCGGCGGCCAGGGTGGCGAGCCGTTCCCTGACGGTGTCCTCGACCGGCACGACGTGGCGGTGCGGGCGGCGGCCGCCGGGGCCGGGCGCGGGAACGGGGCGGCGCGGCAGGGGGTGCGGCCGGGCGCCGGCCAGTTCGGCCGCCCAGAACGCGCGGTGGGCCGGGTCCTGCCGCGCGGCCCGCTCCAGGGCGACGAACGCGCGGTAGGAGGTGACGGCCGGTCGAGCGGCCGGGGTGGTGCCGCGCAGGAGCGCCCAGTAGTCGCGCAGGACTTCGGTGAGGACGATCGCCACGCACCAGCCGTCGAGGGCGAAGCTGCTGAGCGTCAGCCGGAACGTGCCGCCCCCGTCGTGCGCGGTGAAGCGGGCCAGGGGGCCGGTGGTGAGGTCGAAGGGGCGGGTGCGTTCGGTGTGCAGCCACGCGTCGAAGCCCTCGGGGTCCGGCAGGTCCTCGAACCGCAGGGGGACGGGCACGGTGGACCGCACCAGCTGGACCGGCTCGGCGTGGGAGACGAGGTCGAAGGACGACCGCAGGTAGGGGTGCCGTTCGAAGGCCCGGCGCACGGCCGCGCCCAGCGCCGGGCGGTCCAGCGGGAGGGACACGGCGACGCCGGTGACGTAGACCTCGTAACCGGGGTGGTGGTCGCGGTGGAAGAGCACGGCCCGCTGGGCCATCGACACCGGGTAGGCGTCCTCCACGCCGGGCAGGCCCGCCGCCCGGGGGCACAGGGAGAAGGGCTCGCCCGCCGGGTCGTCGGCCGCCGTGGCGCCCCGCGCTCCGGGGCCGTCCAGGTGGCGGGCGAGCGCGCGCACGGTCGGCAGGCGCAGCAGGTCGGTGACGGTGACCGGGAGTCCGGCGGCGCGGCAGGCGGCGACGACGCCGATGGCCTGGACGGAGTCGCCGCCGAGGGAGAAGAAGTCCTGGTCGGCGCCGATCGGGGCGCGGTGGAGGCGCTCTTCCCACACGCCGGCCAGGAGGCGCTCGGTGCGGGTGGCGGGCGGCGCGCCGGGGGTGGCCGCGGGGGGTTCGGGTGCGGGCAGGGCGCGGTGGTCGAGCTTGCCGGAGGAGGTCAGCGGCAGCCGGTCCAGGACGGTGACGCTGGCGGGGACCAGCGGGCCGGGCAGCCGCTCGCGCAGCGCGTCCCGCACGTCCGCCGGGGCCCAGGGCCGTTGCCCGGGGACCACGTAGGCGGCCAGGCGGCCGTCGCGGGCGACGACGGCGGCGTCGGCGACCCCGGGCAGGGCGCGCAGGGCCTCGGTGACCTCGGCGGGCTCGACCCTGATGCCGCCGATCTTGACCTGGTCGTCGGTGCGGCGCAGGAAGACCAGCGCCCCGTCGGCCCGGTGGCGGACCAGGTCGCCGGTGCGGTAGCGGCGCCCGCCGCCGGGCGCCGGCTCGAACCGCTCGGCGGTCGCGGCGGGGGCGCGGTGGTAGCCGCGGGCCAGGCAGGCGCCGCTGAGGTACAGCTCGCCGGGCAGCGGCGCGGGCAGCGGGCGCCGGTGTCCGTCGAGCACCTCGACGGCGGTGTTGGCGATGGGCCTGCCGATGGGGACGGGCCCCGGGTCGCCCGGGCGGCAGGGCCAGGCGGTGACGTCGACGGCGGCCTCGGTGGGCCCGTAGAGGTTGTGCACCCGGGCGCCGAGCAGCCGGGCCGCCTCGTCGGCCGCCCGGGCCGGGAGCGCTTCGCCGCTGCACACCAGGCGGCGCAGGGCGGCGGGCCGGGTGCCCCGGGCGGCGGCCTGCGCTGCCTCCGCGAGGAAGGGGGTGAGGACGGACGGCACGAAGTGCACGGTGGAGACGTCCTCGCGGGCGAGGACCCGCAGGAGCCGCTCGGGGTCGCGGTGGGCGCCGGGGGGCGCCTGCACCAGGGTGCCGCCCGCGGTCAGCGGCCAGAACAGCTCCCACAGCGAGACGTCGAAGGTCACGGGGGTCTTGTGCAGGACCCGTTCGCCGGGCAGGAGCCCGTACTCCTCCTGCATCCACAGCACGCGGTTGACGAGGGCGCGGTGGGGCACGAGGACGCCCTTGCGGGTGCCCGTCGACCCGGAGGTGTACAGCAGGTACGCGGCCTGCTCGGGGTGGACGTCCGCCGAGAGCCGCTCCGTGCCGCGCGTGCCGTCCTCGACGGTCAGCACCGGGGCGCCGAGGCCCGCGGCGAGGCCGGCGGACGGCGCGTCGGTGAGGACGAGGCGGGCCCCGGCGGCGGCCACCGCCCGGGCGTTGCGGCCCGGCGGGTCCTGCGGGTCCAGGGGCAGGACGGTCGCCCCGGCGTGCAGGACGCCGAGGTAGGCGACGGGCAGGTGCAGGCCGCGGCCCGTGAGGACGGCGACGGGGTCCTCGGCGCGGACACCGAGGCGGCGCAGCCGGGCCGCGAGGGTGGTGGCCGCCCGGTGCAGACCGGCGTGGCTGAGGTGCCGGGCGGTGCCGTCCTCGGTGGGCGCGGTGACGGCCACGCGCCCGGGATGGCGGTGGGCGGCGGCGGAGACGAGGTGGTGCAGGGAGGTGGCGGGGCGGGGCACGTCCGGCCCGGCGGCCGGCCGCCCGGCCCGGCCGCCTGTCAGGTCCAGGGCGTCGACGGGGGTGTCCGGGGCCTCGGCCAGGGTGCGCAGGATTTCGGTGAAGGCGCTGGTCAGTGCGGCAACGGTGGTCGCGGTGAAGAGGTCCGTGCGGTATTCCCAGACCCCGGTGAGGCCGCCGTCGGTCTCGGCCATGCTCAGCGAGAGGTCCAGCTGCGACCAGCGGCGCGGCACCTCCAGCGGCTCCAGGTCGAGGCCGGGGAGACGGAGCCGGCCCGCGGTGCCCAGGGCGAGGGCCCGGAAGCCGTCGGCTTCCTCGCCGTACTCCCGCTGGAGCACGAAGAGGCTCTGCACCAGGGGCGCCCGGTCGGGGGTGCGGTCCGGCGCGAGGTGGGACACCAGGCGCCCGAAGGGGTACCCGCCGTGCTCCACCGCCGCCAGCAGTCCCTGCCGGGTGCGCCGCAGCAGTGCGGTGAAGGGCTCGCCGGGGTCGGTGGTGGAGCGCAGCGGCAGGGGGTTCACCAAGTAGCCGACGGTGCGGGCCGAGCGGGCGTCCTGGCGCCCGGCGAGCAGCGAGCCCACGACCAGGTCGGGCCGGCCGGTGACGCGGTGGAGCAGCGCTTGGTAGCCGGCGAGGAGGGTGGTGAACAGGGTGCAGTGCCGCTCCCGTGCCAGGGCGGTGAGCCGCTGGGCGAGCCGGGGCGGCAGGTGGAAGCGGTGGGTGGCCCCGGCGAAGCCGCGGACGGCGGGCCGGGGGAGGTCGGCGGGCAGGTCCAGCGCGGCGGGCGCCCGGTGCAGTGCCCGCTTCCAGTGCGCCAGGTCGCGGTCGTCGGACGGGCCGGTGCGCCGCTGTTCGGCGGCGAGGAGGTCGGCGTGGGTCAGGCCCGCCGGTGCCTCCTCGGCGGCAGCGCCGGAGAGGGTGACGGCGAGGTCGCGCAGCAGCACCACGAGGGACCAGAAGTCGGCGACGAGGTGGTGGGCGGCCAGGAGCAGGACGTGGCCGCCGCTCCGGCGGAAGAGGGTCAGGCGGACGGGCGGGCCGCCGGTGAGCAGGTCGAAGGGGCGGTCGCCCGTCTCCGCGAGCAGCTCGCGGAACTCCTCCTCCGGCAGGTCGGAGGCGTCCCGCACGCTCAGCCGGGGGCCGTCCCGCTCGGTCCGGCAGACCGGTTCGCCGTCGTGGAGGGCGAAGCGGGTGCGCAGGGCGGGGTGACGCCGGACCGTGCGGGCGACCGCGTCGGTGAACGCCGCCTCGTCGAGGGGCCCGTGGACGGCCATGGCCCGGACGAGGTGGTAGGCGGCGGCGCCGGGGTCGAGGGACTGCTCGAACCACAGGGCGCGCTGCCCCTGGGTCACGGGCAGCCAGCCGGCGGCCTCCGGTGCCGGCTCGCGCGGGCGGGCGGGTTGGGGGGTCGCCCGGGCGGCGAGGGTGAGTTCGGCCAGGTGCAGGAAGGTCGCGTCGCCGAGGAGGGCCGTCGCGGGCAGGGTCACCCCGTAGACGGCCTGCACCCGGTGGTGGACGTGGAGGGCGGCGAGGGAGTCCAGGCCGAGGGCCGCGACGGGTTCGCCGAGGTCCGGCAGGGGGGTGTCCCGGCCGGCCCGGGCGGCGGCGAGGTCGCGCAGGGCGGTCGCGAGCCGCACCGGGTCGGTGGTCCGGGGCAGTTCGGGGCCGTCTTCGGTGGCGGTGGGGCGGACCTGGCCGTGGACGCGCAGGGTGCCGTCCAGGTAGGCGGTGCGGCAGTACTGGCGGCGCACTTTGCCGCTGGTGGTCTTGGCGATGCCGCCGCGGCGCAGGACGACCAGGGTGTGCAGGGCGATGCCGTGCCGGCGGGCGAGGGCCGCGCGGACGGTCTCGGCGATCGCGGGCAGGTCGGGGGCGGGCCGGTAGGAGTTCAGTTCGCAGCACAGGACGAGGCGTTCCTCGCCGTCGTCTTCCACGGAGAAGGCGGCGCAGCAGGTGACGCGCAGGGCGGGGTGGGCCTCCTCCGCGGTGCGTTCGAGGTCGTGCGGGGAGTGGTTCTGGCCGCGGACGACGATCAGGTCCTTGAGGCGGCCGGTGAGGAACAGCTCGCCGTCGTGCCGGGCGCCGAGGTCGCCGGTACGCAGGAAGGGGCCGTCTCCGGGGCCGTTTCCGGGGCCGTTGAGGTGGGCGGCCAGCACGGGCCGGGACTCCTCGGGCCGGCCCCAGTAGCCGCGGGCCACTCCCCCGCCGCGTACCCAGAGCTCGCCGACGTGGCCGTCCGGCAGGGGCCGCCGGGTGTCGGGGTCGACGACGAGGACCTCGGTGTCCACCCCGGCGGTGCCGTGGCCCACCAGGGCCGTGGCGGCGTCGTCACCGGTGGCGGGGCGCACCCGGCCCCGGCGCAGGGCGGCGCGGTCGGCGGCGAGGACGCGCGGCGGCCGCTTCTTGGGCCCGGCCGCGACGAGCAGCGTCGCCTCGGCCAGCCCGTAGCTGGGGAAGTGCGCGGCGGGGTCGAAGCCGTGGGGGGCGAAGCTCTCGGCGAAGCGGCGCATGGTGTCGGCGCGGACGGGTTCGGCGCCGTTGTAGGCGACGAGCCAGTGCGCGAGGTCGAGTTCCTCGCGTTCCGCCGCCGTGACACGCCGGACGCACAGGTCGTAGGCGAAGTCGGGGCCGCCGCTGGTGTGCGCCCGGTACCGGGAGACGGCGCGCAGCCAGCGGCCGGGCCGCTGGAGGAAAGCCATGGGCGGCATGAGGACCGACAGGGAGCCCAGGTGGAGGGGCTGGAGGAGGTTGGCGACGAGGCCCATGTCGTGGAAGAGCGGGAGCCAGCCCACGAACGTCGAGTCGCGGTCGTGGCCGCAGGCGGCCTCGATGGAGCGCTCGTTGGCGAGGAGGTTGCCGTGGTCGACCATGACGCCGCGCGGCTGCCGGGTGGACCCGGAGGTGTACTGGAGGAAGGCCAGGTCGCGGGCGGCCGGGGCGGGGTCGGTCCAGTGGGCGGCGGCGGAGTCGGGGATGCCGGTGACGTCGAGGGTGGGCAGGCCGCCCAGCGGGCCGTCGGTGCCGGGGGCCGGTGCGGCGAGGGCGAGGGCCGGGCGCGCGTCGGCGCGGATCGCGGCGAGCCGCTCGGCGCCCGGCCCGGGCCGCGGTTCGTCGCAGGGCACGGCGACGGCGCCCGCGTACAGGCAGCCGAGGAAGCCCTGGACGTAGGCGGGCCCGGAGGGGTAGGCGATGAGGACGCGCTCCCCGGTGAGGCCACGGTCCTGGAGCACGGCCGCCACGGCCCGGGCCCGGGCGTCGATGCCGGCGAACCCGAAGCGGACGCTCTCTTCCTCACCGTCGGGCAGGAACGCGTACGCCGGCCGGTCGGGGGTCAGAGCGGCGTGCCGGCGCGCGGTCTCCACGATGCTGCGGGGCGGGGTCACTCGGGGCACGGCTCCCCCTCCGGTGCGGGCGGTGCGGGCAGTGCGGGCAGTGCGGACGGCAACGCTTGCCGGCCGGTACCGGCAGCGGCCGGGCCGCCGGGGAACGCGGGCTCTACGGGGCCTCGGGGCGGGGTCAGTTGGGGCGCGGCCCCCTCCGGCGCGGACAGTGCGTACGGCCGTACCGACCAGCCGCTGCCGGCGCCTGCCACGGCGCCGCGGCACGCCACCGCATCCCGACGCACGAACGCCACAGCGCCACGAGGCGGGGCCACCCGGGGCACGGCCCCCTCCCGTACGAGCCATGCGGCCGGCAGTACCGACCGGCCGATACCGGCGCCTGTCGCGGCGCCGGGGCATGCCACCGCGTACCGACGCGCGGACTCTACGGGGCCCCGGGACGGAGCCACTTGGGGCACAGCCACCTCCGGCGCGGGCAGTGCGGACGGCAGTACCGACCAGCCGCTGCCGGCGCCTGCCGCGGCGCCGGGGAACGCCACCGCATCCCGACGCACGAACGCCACAGCGCCACGAGGCGGAATCACTCGGAGCACGGCTCCCCCTCCCATACGGGCGGCCCGGAGGGCTCCGGCGGCAGCGCCTCCACTTCGGCCAGGGCGCTGAGGATCGCCTGCCGGTCGGCGCGGGCCCGGAAGTCCTCCACGGTCGTGGCGAGCGCGGCGATGTCGAGCGCCTGGTAGACCCGTCGGACGGGCAGGTCGACGTCGAACTCCTCGACGACCCGCGAGTGGAACTGGGTGACCATCAGGGAGTCCCCGCCGAGGTCGAAGAGGTTGTCGTGCACGCCGATGGTCTCCGGTGACGTCTTGAGCAGGTCGGCGAGCAGCCGGGCCAGGGTCCGTTCGGTGGCGGTGCGGGCGCGCCGGTCCGGCGGACGGGCGGCGCGGCCGGCGGCGGGGTCCGGCAGGGCGGCCCGGTCGAGTTTGCCGTTGCGGGTCAGCGGGATCCGGTCGAGGGGGACCACGGCGGCCGGGACGAGATAGCGGGGCAGCCGGGCGGCCAGGTAGGCGCGGAGCGCCCCCGCGTCGCAGGTGCCGTCGAGGACGGCGTACGCCGCGAGGTAGTGCCGGTCGCCGTCGGTGCGCGCCACCACGGCGCAGTCCCGGACGGCCGGGTGGGTGAGGGCGGCGGCCTCGGTCTCGGCGGGCTCCACCCGGTGTCCGCGCAGCTTCACCTGGGCGTCGGAGCGGCCCAGGTAGTCCAGTTCGCCGCCGGGCAGGAGGCGGGCGAGGTCGCCGGAGCGGTAGCGGCGGGCGCCGGTGCGACCGGGGGTGTCGTCGGGCGGGAAGCGGTCCGCGGTGAGGCCGGGGCGGTTCAGGTAGCCGCGGGCCAGGCCGACGCCGCCGACGAACATCTCGCCCCGGCCGCCCGGTCCGGCGGGGCGGCCGGCGGGGTCGAGCACGTCGGCGTACTGGCCGGGCAGCGGGGCCCCGACGGGGCTGCCCGCCGTGTCGGCCGCGGTGAGCCGGCGGGCGGTGACGTGGACCGTGGTCTCGGTGATGCCGTACAGGTTGAACACGGCGGGCCGGCGGTCGCCCACGGCGTCCCACCAGGGGCCCAGCCGCCCCGGCTCGCACCGCTCGCCGCCGAGGACCACGAGTTCCAGCGCGCCGGGCGGGGTGGCGCGGACGGCGGTGGGGAGCAGCTGGTGGAAGGCGCTGGGCGTCTGGCTGAGGACCTCGACGCGCTCCTCCTGGAGCGTGGTCCACAGTTCGTCGGGCGCCCGGGCCACGTCCGGGGGCACCATGACGAGCCGGCCGCCGGTGGTCAGGGCGCCCCAGACCTCCCACACGGAGAAGTCGAAGGCGGGCGAGTGGGTCATCGACCAGGTGCGGGGCGCGTCCAGGGCGGGCAGCGTCTCACGGCAGGAGGCCAGCAGCCCGGTGATGTTGGCGTGGGTGACGAGCACGCCCTTGGGGCCGCCCGTCGAGCCGGAGGTGTAGACGGCGTAGGCCGCGTTCGCGGGCCGGACCGGTCGGGCGGGGGCCGCCGGGGTGCCGGGCGGTGCGGTCGCGGCGGGGTCGACGCGGCGCAGCGGGGGCAGTTCGGTGTCGGAGACGATCAGGGTGATCCCCGCGTCGGCGGCGACGGCGGCGCGCCGGGCGGCCGGGTCCGCGGGGTCGAGCGGCAGATAGGCGGCGCCCGCCTTGAGAACGGCCAGTGCGCCGACGGCCCACTGCGGCCCGGCGGGCAGGCACAGGCCCACCAGGTGCTCCGGTCCGGCGCCGTGCGAGCGCAGGACGGCGGCCAGGCGTCCGGCGCGGGTGTCCAGCGCCCCGTAGGTCAGCTGGGCGCCCCCGCAGGTCACGGCGACGGCGTCGGGGTGGCGGGCGGCCGCCCGGGCCACCAGGTGGTGCAGGAGGTCCTGCCCGGTCCGCTCCTCGTGCCGGGGCCGGGGCAGGCGGCGGGCGGTGGCCCGGTGCAGGACGGCCGCGGTGGGCGCGTCCGGTGCGGCGAGGGTGCCGGTGAGGATCTCGCGCAGCCGGGTGAGGATTTCGCCGGCCACCGCGCCGGTGAGGCGCCCGGGGTCGTGCTCCAGCTCCAGTGCGATGCCGTCCGGGCCTTCGGTGGCGGTCAGCGCCAGGGGGAACTTGGGGGCGACGGCGGGCGGGGGCAGGACGGCGACGTCCAGGCCGGGCAGGTCCACGGCGGTCCGCGGGGTGTTCTGGAAGGCGAAGGAGGCGGAGAAGAGCGGGTTGTCGGTGAGGGACCGCTCCGGGCGCAGCGCCTCCACGAGCCGTTCGAAGGGCACGTCCGGTCCCTCCAGGGCCTCGCGCACCTGCTGTTGGGCGTCGGCGGCGAGCGCGGTCAGCGGCGCGGCCCCGGCGCCGGGCAGGCGGATGGGGGCGACGGTCGCGAAGCAGCCGACGAGGGGTTCCAGTTCGGTGCGGCCGCGGCCGGCCACGGGGACGCCGACGACGGTGTCGTCCTGGCCGGACAGGGCGGCGAGCGTCAGGCCGAAGGCGGCGAGCAGCAGGGGGAACAGGGTGAGCCCGGCCCGGCCGCCGAGGGCCCGCAGCCCGGTGAGGAGGTCCGGGGGGAGCGTGTCCCGCAGGACGGCGGCGGGTTCGTACCCGGGCTCGGCGGGCGGCGGTGCGAGGAGGTCCAGTCCGGGCGGCGCACCGGCGAGCCGCTCGGCCCACCGGGCCGACGAGGCGGCCGCTTCGGGCCGTGCGGCCTGCTCGCGCTGCCAGGCGGCGAAGTCGGTGTAGCGCAGCGGCGGGTCCGGCAGGCCGCCGGGGGTGCCGGCGAGGTGGGCGCGGTAGAGGGTGCCGAGGTCGCGCAGGAGGAGGTCCAGGGACCAGCCGTCGCCGGCGATGTGATGGCGGGTCAGCAGCAGGCGGTGCTCGCCGGGGGCCAGCCGCACCAGGAGGGCCCGCAGCACCGGGCCGGTGGCGAGGGTGAAGGGCCGGCGCGCCTCCTGGGCGGCGAGGCGGGCGAGGGCGGTGGCTCGGGCGGGCCCGGGGAGCGCGCCGAGGTCGGCGAGGGGCAGGGGCGGTGCGCCGTGGAAGGGTGCGACGACGGGCAGGGGGCGGCCGCGGCTGATGGCGTACCGGGTGCGCAGCACCTCGTGGCGGCGGAGGACCTGGCCGAGGCAGTCGCGCAGGGCGGCCGGGCTCAGCGGGCCGCGCAGCGCGATCTCCAGGGGGAGGTTGTAGGCGCTGTCGCGGGGGTGGAACTGGTGCAGCAGCCAGAGGCGTTCCTGGGCGAAGGACAGCGGTGCGGGCCCTTCGTGGCGGGGGACGCGGTGGGCGGCGCGCAGGTGGGCGAGCAGTTCGCTCTTGCGGGCGGTGATGGCCGCGAGCAGGTCGCGGGTGAGGGTGCCTTCGGGGGCTCGGCAGCGGAGCCGGTCGCCGTCGGCCGTGAGGCTGATGTGCCGTCCGCTCAGTTCCGCGAGGAGCTCCGTGACGCCGGAGTCGCTCATAGCACCACCTCTTCCTGGCCGGGGGGCGCGGCCGGTGGGGGTTGGCCGTGCCGGTCGACGGCGGCGGCCAGCCCCGCGACCGTGGGGTCGTCGAACATGCGGGCGATGGAGATCTCGGTGCCGTAGGCGTCCCGGAGCTGGGACAGCAGCCGCAGGGCGAGCAGCGAGTCGCCGCCGAGGGAGAAGAAGTCGTCGGTGAGACCGGCCCGCCGGACGCCGAGCAGGTCGCGGAACCAGTCCGCGATCCGCCGCTCGGCCGGGGTGCGGGGGGCCTTGTACGGGGCCGTGCGGTCCTCGGTGTCCCGGCCGGGGCCGATGCGCAGCTCGCCGAGGGCGGCGAGGTGGTCGTCGGTGGTGTAGGCGGCGTGCCGGGCGAGGAGTTCGCCGAGGTCCTGGGTCGACACCAGCACGTTGGGCCCGGTGTCGGCGGCCAGCAGCCGGTCGAACAGCTCGACGCCCTCCCGCGGGGTGAGGGCGCCCAGCAGGTCGCCGCCGGGCCGGCCGGGGGCGTCCGCCGCCCCCGGCCCGTAGCGTTCGGTCAGCCGGCGCTGTGCGGACGCCCACATGCCCGATTCCCGCCAGTCGGTCCAGGACACCGACAGGGTGCGCCCGGGGCGGCGGGCGGCGCGGTGCGCGGCGAAGGCGTTGAGGAAGTCGTTGCCCGCCACGTAGCCGACCTCGCCGAACTTCAGCTTGTGCAGCACGGTGCCGATCGAGGAGCACAGGACGAAGAAGTCCAGGTCGTGATCGGCGAAGAGGTCGTCGAGCACGAGGGCACCGAGGAGTTTCGCGGCCATGGCGGTGTCGGTCGCGGCCCGGTCGCGGCGCTGGATCATGCCCGCGGTGTCGGGGACCCCGGCGGCGTGCACCACCCCGCGGACCGGCCCGTGGTCGCGTTCGACGCTCGCCGTCAGGGCGCGCATGGCCTCGGGGTCGGTGAGGTCGGCGCGGAGCGGGAAGACCCGGCCGCCGGTGGCCTCGATGCGGCGCAGGCGCCTGACGAGGTCCGCCTCGGGGTGGTGCGCGGGCAGCCGCTCCCAGTCCTCGCGCGGGGGCAGGGGCCTGCGGTGCGTCAGGACGACGGTGGCGGGGGCCTGTGCGAGGTGTCCGGCCAGGTGCAGGCCGATGCCGCCGGTCCCGCCGCAGATCAGGTAGACGCCGCCGGGGCGGATCCGGGCGCGCTCGGCGGGGGCCGGCAGGGTGAGCGGGGCGTGGCCGGGGACGAAGCGGCGCCGGCCCCGGTAGGCGACCAGGGTGGTCTCCCGTGCCGCGCGCAGCTCCTCGACGATCCGGTCGGCCAGCCGGCCGGTGGGATCGTGGTCGGTGCCGTCCGTGCCGACTGTGCCGTCTGGGTTCGCCGGCACGTCCATGGCGGTGCAGGCGATCCACGGGTACTCCCGGGGGATCACCTTCGCCGCGGACGCCACGGTGGCGTGCTCCGGGTGGAGCAGGTCGTCGCCGAGGATCTCCTGCGCCCCGGCGGTCACCGTGAGCAGCCGGACGGGGTGCCGTTCCGGGCGGGCGCCGAAGGCCCGGGCCAGCTCCAGGAGGCTGTGCAGGCCGGCGCCCTGGGCGGCAGCGGCGGTGCCGGGCCCGGCGGCGCGGCCGCGGCGGAGGGCGTCCGTCATCGGCCACAGGTGCACCACGAGGCGGACGGCGTCGCCGAGCAGGTCCTCGTACTCCGCCGGGGGCTCGCCGACCGCGGTGACGTCGACGCCGAGGGCCTCCAGCCGGGTGGCGACGGCCTTCGCGGTCGCGCCGCCGCCCAGGAGCAGGCAGGTCCCGGACACGTCGGCGGGGCGGGGCGGGGCGGCGTGCCGCCAGCCGGGCAGGTGGCACCAGGTGCTGACGTCCCGTGCCCCGCCGGGTCCGGCGGCGGGCAGGGGCCGCGGTGCCCGTTCGGCCAGGACCAGGGCCGCGTCCCGGGCGCCGGTCTCCGGGACGATCACGTCGGTGGCCGCGAAGTCCTCCCCGGCCACCAGCGCCCGCCAGCCGTCGGCGTCGAGCAGCGGGCCGTGGGTGCGCCGGTCGGTGGCGTTCCACCAGCCGTCCGTCAGGCCCCAGATCATCGAGAGCCACGGGTCCGCGGCGGTCGTCTCGATCAGGGCGAGGGTGCCGCCGGGGGCCAGGAGGGAGCCCAGGTGGCCGAGGGCGGCCCGCAGGTCAGGGGCGGCGTGCACGACGTCGAGCCCGCAGACGAGGTCGAAGTGCTCGCCCGCGAAGCCCTGTTCGCCGGGTTCCTGGGAGATGTCCAGGACGCGGGTGCGGACGAAGTCCAGGCCGCGGCGGGCGGCTTCCTCCGCGAGGTGGGTGACGAACAGGCGGGAGACATCGGTGGCGTGATAATCGAGCCTGCCGGGGGCGCGGGTGGCCAGTTCCCGGGTGAGGTTGCCTTCGCCCGCGCCGACTTCCAGGACCCGGATCGGTCGATCGTGGCGGGCGGCGAGCCGGTCGAGGAGGGTTCCGGTGAGCGCGGTGAGCCGGCCGGTCGCCCGGTGGTCGGCGGTGCGCTCCCCCAGGGTGCGGCGCAGGAGCGCGGCGTCCCCCGCCGGGTACAGGGCTTCCAGCGCCGCGCCGGGGACGGTGAGGGCGCGGGGGCAGGCCCCGGCGCAGTGCGTGAGCAGCTCGACGAGCCCCGCGAACTCCGGGTGTTCGGTGGTGACTTCGGCGACGAGGGTCGCGGCGTCCGCCGCCGGGGCCTCGTCGGCGAGGGTGCGCAGGAAGTCATGGAGCCGCCGGAACTGCGGCAGGACGTCCTGGTCCCGGACGCCGCCGGCGAGGCAGTCGCGGGCCAGGGCCGCGCACAGCCGGTTCAGGGCGGGCCGCAGACCGGGCCGCCCGTCGAGGGGCACGGGCCCGTCGCCGGCCGCCCGTAACTCCGCGCGCAGGGCGGTGGCGAGGCCGGCGAGGAGGGGCTCGGGGGCCGCCGGGCCGGCGTCGGGGTCATCGCCCGGTGCGCCGCCGCCACGAGCGGCCGATACCGGGAGGACGGAGCCCGAGCCCTCGGCGGGCCCCTCCTCCCATACGGCACGAGCAACCGCACCCTCCCGGCCGGCGGCCGGATCATCACCCGGTACGCCACCGCCACCAGCCGCCGACCCGGCATCCGGCACCACACCCGCGACACGCCGGACAGCCAGGAAGCCAGAGCCCAGCCCCTCGGCAGGCCCCTCGGGCGGCCCCTCCTCCCGTGCAGCCCGCGCAGCCGCACCCTCCCGACCGGCGGCCGCCAGGCCGGCGGCCGGCCGCGCGGCCGCGTCAGCGGAACCCGGCTCACCGACGCCGGCCGGCCCCGACCGCCCCGCCACGGCCGACGCCGCGTCCGGCTCCACCCAGTGCCGCGCCCGCTGGAACGGGTACCCCGGCACCGTGGTCCGCCGGGGCTCGGCGGGGCGGTGGAACGCGGGCCAGTCCGTGTCGCATCCGGCGCGCCACGCCTCGGCGACCGCCCGGGTCAGGGACTGTGCCGGGTCCGTTCCGGCCAGGCACCGGATCGCGCGGTGCCGCTCGCCGAAGCCGGGGGCCCGGCGGGCGAGGGCGGTCAGCCCGGCGGGCGGGCCGGTCTCCAGGAGGGCGACGGGGCCCAGTTCCAGGCAGCGCCGCAGGCCGTCGGCGAACCGCACCGGGCGCCGCATGTGCGCCAGCCAGTGGTCGGGCGAGGCCACGGTTTCGTCCGCCCAGTCGCCGGTGAGGCCGGAGCAGTACCGCAGCCGGGGCGGGCGCAGTTCGACCGTCTGAAGTGCGGCCCTGAAGTCGTCGAGGAGGGGTTCGACGGCCGCCGAGTGGAAGGCGTGGGCGGTGGCGAGCGCGGTGGTCGCGACGCCGCGCTCGGCCAGCAGGGCGGCCAGTGCCCGCACGGGTTCCGGCGCGCCGCTGACCACGCAGCGGTCCGGGGCGTTGAGGGCGGCGAGCTCCACCCCGTCGGCGAGCAGGGGCCGCAGGTCCTCCGCCGCCAGGGGCACGGCGAGCATGCGCCCGGCCGGGAGCCGGTGCTGCACGGCCGCCCGCGCTTCGACGAGCGTCAGCGCGTCCGGGAGCGACAGCACCCCGGCCAGGGTCGCCGCCACGTACTCGCCGAGGCTGTGGCCGAGCATCGCGGCCGGGCGCAGCCCCCAGTCCATCAGGGTGGCGGCGAGGGCGTATTCGAGGGCGAAGAGGGTGGGTTGCAGCAGCCGGGTGTCCCGCTCCGGGCGGGCCGGGCCGTCGGCGGCGGCGTGCAGGTCGGCGGGGCGCCGGCCGAGGAGCTCCGCGCACGCGTCGAAGTGGGCGCGGTAGGCGGGCCGGCCGGCGTACAGGGCGCGGCTCGTCGCGGCGGGTGCCGTGCCCTGGCCGGGGAAGAGGAACACCGCTTCCCGGCCCTGGTGGGCGGCTTCGGTGGCCGCGCCGGCGAGCAGCCGGGCCGCGTCGGCCCCGTCGCGGCAGACCACGGCGGCCCGGTGGGGGTGGGCGCGGCGCCCGGCGAGGGTGGCGGCGAGGTCGGTGAGGTCGTCCGGCCGCTCGCGGCGCGTCCAGGCGGCGAGGTCGCGAACGGCGTCCGCCAGGGCGGCGGGGGTGCGGGCGGACACCACCAGCGGCAGTGCGGCCGGCGGCCGCGGCGGCCGGGCCGGGGGCGCGGGCGGCTGTTCGAGGACGACGTGGACGTTGGTGCCGCCGATGCCGAAGGAGCTCACGCCGGCGCGGCGGGGGTGGGCGGCGGCCGGCCAGTCCAGCGTGTCGGCGTTGACGTGGAAGGGGGTGGCGGAGAAGTCGATCGCGGGGTTGGCCGTGCGGTAGTGCGGGTGGCCGGGGATGACGCCCTCCCGCACCGCGAGGACGGCCTTGATCAGGCCGGTGATGCCCGCGGCCGCGTCGAGGTGGCCCACGTTGGCCTTCACCGAGCCGAGCGCGCAGAACCCGCTCCGGTCCGTCTGCGCGCGGAACGCCCGCGTCAGTGCCTCGACCTCGACCGGGTCGCCCAGCCGGGTGCCGGTGCCGTGGGCCTCCACGGCGCCGATGGTCTCCGCGGGGACCCCCGCCACGGCCAGGGCCTCGGCGACGACGGCGCTCTGGCCGGTGACGCCCGGCGCGGTGTACCCCACCTTGTCGCCGCCGTCGTTGTTCACCGCGGAGCCGAGGATCACCGCGTGCACCCGGTCGCCGTCGCGGACCGCGTCGGCGTGGCGCTTGAGCAGGACGAGCCCCACGCCGCTGCCGCCGACCGTGCCGTTCGCCCGGGCGTCGAAGGGCGCGCAGCGCCCGTCGGGGGCGTAGATGCCGTCCTCGGCGTACACGTAGCCCTGGCCCTGGGGGACCTGGAGGGAGATGCCGCCGGCCAGTGCCATGTCGCACTCGTGGGTGAGGAGGCTCTGGCAGGCCAGGTGCACGGCGGCCAGGGAGGAGGAGCACGCGGACCCGACGGCGTAACTGGGTCCGGTGAGGCCGAGTTTGTGGGAGACGGTGGTGGCCAGGAAGTCCTTGTCGTTGTGGATGAGGACGGGGAAGCCGCCGAGCAGGCGCTGCGCGGTGCCCTCGGCCAGCACGTTGCGGATCAGGTACGAGCTGAGGCTCGCGGAGAGGAACACCCCGACCGGTGCCCCGGTGGCCGCCGGGTCGTAGCCGGCGGTGTCGAAGACGTGCCAGGCGGTCTCCAGGCAGATGCGGTGCTGCGGGTCCATGACGGCGGCCTCGCGCGGGGAGTAGCCGAAGAACTCCGCGTCGAACAGGGCGATGTCGCCGAGGAGGCCCTCCGCGCCGACGAACCGGGGGTGGCCGGTCCGTTCGCGTTCGGCCCCCCGCAGCGCCGAGCTCGCGGCGGGGAAGCGGCTGACGGTGTCCGCGCGGCGGACCAGGTTCGCCCAGAACGCCTCGACGCCGTCCGCGCCGGGGAACCGGCCGCCCAGCGAGACCACGGCGATCCCGTCGGCCGGCTCCGGCGCTCCCTCAGGCCCCGGCCCGGTCATCGCCGCCCGCCTTCCCGGCGGTGCGCGGCCACCGCGGAGCGGCGGCGGTCCGCGCGGCGCGACGCCTCGGCCACGGCGCCCCCGCGCCGGTCCTCGCGGCCTTCCACGAACGCGGCGAGCGCCGCGACGGTCGGCAGCCGGAACAGGTCGACGAGGGCGAGGTCGGTGCCCAGCCTCGCCACCAGCCGGTGGTGGACGCGCAGCAGGGTCAGGGAGTTGCCCCCGAGGTCGAAGAACCCCTGGTGGACACCGATGTGTTCGATGCCCAGGACCTCGCGCCACACCTCGGCGACGGCCTGCTGCACCGGGGTGCGGGGCGGTGCGTGCGGGTCGGCGGCCGGCCGGTGGCCGGCCGCGAGGCGGTCCAGGGCGGCCCGGTCGACCTTGCCGTTGGGGGTGCGCGGCAGGGCGTCGAGGACGACCAGGGCGCTGGGCACGAAGATCGCGGGGAGTCGTGAGCGCAGGGCGGCCAGGGTGGGCTCCGTCTCGATCCGGCCGCCCGGGAGCGGGCTGACGAAGCCGAGGAGGCGGCGGTCCCCGGCGGTCGCCCCGGTGGCCACGACGGCGGCCTCGGCGGCGGGCGCGCAGGCGCGCAGGGCGGCCTCCACCTCGCCGAGTTCGATCCGCACGCCGCGGATCTTGACCTGGGTGTCCGCCCGGCCGAGGAAGACGAACTCGCCGTCGGGGCGGCGGACGGCCAGGTCCCCGGTGCGGTAGAGGCGGGCGCCGGGCGGGCCGTAGGGGTCGGGCCGGAACGACTCGGCGGTGGCGCGCGGCCGGTGGAGGTAGCCGCGGGCGGGCGCCACCCCGCCGATGAGCAGTTCCCCGGCGACGGCGCCCGGGACGGGCCGCCCGTGGGCGTCCGCGGCCCACACCCGGGCCGTGTCGACGGCGCGGCCGATGGCCGGCTCCTGCGCGCTCCCCCGGGGCACCAGGGACACGGTGGCGTAGGTGGTGGCCTCCGAGGGCCCGTAGAGGTTGCGGACGGCCGCGCGCGGCAGGCGGGCGTGCAGCCGGTCGGTGAGGTCGCGGGCCAGCGGCTCGCCGGCCAGGTTGACCGCCCGGAGGCCCGCGGGCAGGGCGCCGGTGTCCAGGAGCGCCGCGGCGGCGGAGGGCACGGTGTTGAGCAGCGTCGCCGCCGGGGCCCAGGGCAGGGTGCCCACGTGCAGCGCGCTGTCGGCGAGGACGACCGTGCCGCCGTGCGCGAGGGGCGCGAACAGCTCGAAGACCGACAGGTCGAAGCCGGCGGAGGTGGTGGCCAGGACGGCCGTCAGTTCCCCGTGCGGGAAGGCGTGGCCGGCCCAGCGCAGGAACGCGGCGACGCTGTCGTGCTGGACCGCCACGGCCTTGGGCCGGCCGGTGGAGCCGGAGGTGTGGAGGAGGTAGGCGAGGGCACCGGGCCGGTCGGGCCCGGTGTGGTCGGCGCCGTCGCCGGGGCGCGGGCGGGGCTGCGGCCCGTCCGTGAAGTGCGCGGGCACCCCGGCCGGCACCGGCGGCTCGCCCAGCCCGGACGCGGTGAGCAGGGCCCGCGCGCGGGTGTCGGCGAGCATCAGGCGCACCCGTGCGGCGGGCAGGGCGGGGTCGACGGGGAGGTAGGCGGCCCCGGCCTTGAGGACGGCCAGGAGGCAGACGAGCAGCTCGGGTCCGCGGGTGAGGCGCACTCCGACCACGTCCTCGGTGCCGATGCCGGCGCGGCGCAGCCGGGCGGCCCGGTGGTTGGCGCGGAGGTTGAGGGCCCGGTAGCTGAGGTGCGCGGTGCCGGTGACGAGCGCGACGGCGTCGGGGCACCGGGCCGCGGTGCGCTCCACGAGCCGGTGCAGGGGCGGCCCGGCCGGCTGCCGCACGGCGGTGCCGGTCAGGCGCCGTGACTCCTCGGCGGACAGCAGCGGCAGCTTGCTCAGCGGGGTGTCGGGGGCGCGGACCCCGGCGGCCAGGAGGGTGCCCAAATGGTCGGCGAAGGCGCTCAGTTCCGCGGGGGTGCCGTGCCCCGGCTCGGCCTCGAAGATCAGCTCCAGTCCGTCGGGTGACTCGACGGCCGTGACGCCGAGCTCGACCTTGGCGGCCGCGCCGGGCACCGGGACGACGCGGGCCCGCACACCGGGCAGCGCGGGCGGCGCGGGGCGGCGCTCGTGGGCGAGGAGCACCTGGAAGAGGGGGCTGAGGTCCGGCGACCGGTCCGCGGCCACCGCGTCGACGATGTCCTCGAACGGGGTCGTGCGGTGTTCCAGGGCGCCGATCAGCGCGGACTTGGCCCGGGCCAGCACCTCCTGGAAGGTGGGATCGCCGTCCAGGCGGATCCGTAACGGCAGCGTGTTGATCAGCGGGCCGACGGTGGCGAGCTGACGCTCGTCCTCGCGCAGCCCGACCGGGGAGCCGATCACCACGTCCGGCCGGCCGGTGTACCGGGCGACGAGGGCCGCCAGGCCGGCCAGCAGCAGCATGTAGGCGGTGGCTCCCCGCTGCCGGCAGAACGCGGCGGTGCGCGCCGGGTCCTCGTCGGCGTACCGGACGCTCCGGCGGGCGGGGGCCCCGGAGGCGGGGCCGGAGCGGCGGAAGACCGCGGTGCGGGCGGGGGCGCCGGCCAGCTCCCGGCGCCAGAAGTCGAGCCGGCCGCCCGGGTCCTGCGCGCCGTCCGCGGTGCTTTCGGCGCAGCCCGGGGCCCGTTCCCCGAAGGGGCGGGGCCGGCCGGCGAGGGCCGCCGCGTAGCCGTCCTCCAGTTCCCGGCACACCACCGCGAGCGAACCGCCGTCGAAGACGATGTGGTGGGCCGCGAGGATGAGGAAGGAGCGATCGGCGGTGAGGCGCAGCAGCGTCCACTCCACCGGCGGCCGGGTGTCCAGCCGGAACGGGCGGGCGGCGATGCGGTGCAGTGTCCGGCCGGTCTCCGCCTCCCGCCCGGCGGTGTCCACCCCGGTCAGGTCGACGACCCGCAGGTCCGCCGCCCGCCTGGTGACGTGCTGCGCGAGGGTGTCGCCGGAGGCCCGGAACACCGTGCGCAGCGCTTCGTGCCGGGCGCCCAGCCACCGCACGGCCGTCCGCAGCGCCGCCGGGCGTAGGTCACCGGTGAGCTCGATGGCGGTGCAGATGTTGTATGAGGGCACCTGCGGGGCGAGCTGGTGCAGGAACCACATTCTGCGCTGGGCCGGCGATAGCGGGCGGTCGGCCGGGGCAAGGGGGGCGAGGGGGCTCATTCCCGGTGCCCCCCGGCCAGGGACGCCCCCGCGGTCGCCGGGCCGGCGAGCCGTGCCCGGTCGATCTCCTGGGCGAAGTCCCGCAGGGCCGGCGCCTCGAAGAGGCTGCGCACCGAGACGCGGGTGCGGAACATCCTGTTAGCCGCGGCGGTGGCCTGCATGGCGCGCAGGGACTCCCCGCCGAGGTCGAAGAAGCTGTCGGCGGCGCCCACCCGGTCGAGCTTGAGCACGTCGGCCCAGATCGCGGCGAGGGTGCGTTCGGTGTCCGTGCCGGGTGCGACGTACTCCTGGCCGGGTGCCAGCTCGGCGTGGCTGGGCGCGGGAAGCGAGGCGCGGTCCACCTTGCCGGTGGCGGTCAGCGGCACGGCGTCGAGGACCATCACCGCGGTGGGCACCATGTACCGCGGGAGCCGGTCGCGGACGTACTTCTGGAGCTCGGCGGGGTCCGGGCGGTGGCCGGGCACGGGCAGCACGTAGGCCACCAGGACCTTCTCCCCGGCGTCCTCGCCGCGGGCCATGACGATGGAGCGCTGCAAGCGGGGGTGGGTGTCCAGGACGGCTTCGAGCTCGCCGAGCTCCACCCGGAAGCCGCGGATCTTGACCTGGTGGTCGGCGCGGCCGAGGAACTCCAGCTGTCCGTCGGACAGGTAGCGGCCGAGGTCGCCGGTGGCGTAGGCGCGGCCGCCGGGCGCCGGGGCGGCGGGGTCGGGGCGGTAGGCCGCGGCGGTGTCGCGGGGGCGGCCCAGGTAGCCGCGGGTCACCCCGGCGCCGCCGATGAACAGCTCGCCGGCCACGCCCAGGGGCACGGTGCGCCCGTGGTGGTCGCGCGGGTGGACGCGGGTGCCGGCGACGGGCCGGCCGATGGGCAGCTGGGGGCCGTCGTACCCGGTGTCCTCCTGGGACCAGACGGTGCTCCACACGGTGGTCTCGGTGGGCCCGTACTCGTTGTGGAAGGTGCTCGCGGGCAGCAGTTCCCGGCAGGCGCGGCGGACGTCGGCGGGGCAGGGCTCGCCGGCCGCGATCACCGTGTGCAGCGAGTCGAGTTCACCGGGCCCGGCCTGGTCGAGGACGGGCGCCAGCAGGGAGGGGATGGCGAGGGTGTGGGTGGGCCGCTGGCGGGCGACCGTCTCCACCAGGGCGGCGGGGTCCAGCTGCGCCCCTTCGCCCGGCAGGACGAGGGTGCCGCCCTCGCCGAGGGTCCAGAAGATCCCGGCGACCGAGCTGTCGAAGGCGAACGAGGACAGGAGCAGGAACCGGTCGGGTGCGGCCGGGTAGTGGGCGCGGCGGGCGGCGAGCGAGGCCACGACGTTGCGGTGCTCGACGACGATGCCCTTGGCGGCGCCCGTCGACCCGGAAGTGAACATCACGTAGGCGGCGCCCGCCGGGGTGACGACGCCGCGCGGATCGCCGGTGCCGGCGGCGGGGGCGGCGTCGCAGGGCACCGGGCGCACCCCGGCGGGCAGTCGGCCGGCCGTGCCGGGCCGGTGGACCACGGTGGTGGCGCCGCTCGCGGCGAGGACGGCGGCGATCCGCTCGTCGGGCAGGGCGGGGTCGAGCGGCAGGTACGCGCCGCCGGCCTTGAGGACGGCCAGCACGCTGACGATCTGTTCCACCGAGCGCTCGGCCAGGACGCCGACGACCGTCTCCGCGCGGACGCCGTGCGCCCGCAGGTGGTGGGCCAGGGCGTTGGCGCGCCGGTTGAGTGCGCCGTAGCTGAGGACGGCGGTGTCGAGCTGGATCGCGGGGGCGTCGGGGCGGGCGGCCGCGTGGGCCTCCACCAGCTCGTGGAGGCAGCGCTCCTCGACGGGCGCCGCGGGGCCGCGGGTGAAGGTCGCGAGGGCGGCCCGGTCGGCGTCGGAGCGGAAGTCGTGGCGGTCGTAGCGGCCGCCGGGGTCGGCGACCATCGCCTCCAGCACCCGGGCGTAGCTGTCGCGGACGCTGGCCATGTGGGAGTCGGCGAACTGCAGGCTGTCGTACTCGACGCGCACCTCCAGGCCGCCGGTCTCCCGGTTGAGGCGGAAGATGCCGCAGAAGGGGAAGGTCGACTCGCCGTAGAGCTCGTTGGCCACGTGGCCGACCCCGCGGTCGGTCCAGCGGTCCAGGACGTGGAAGACGTGGTAGTTGGTGAAGAAGAACAGGGTTTCGGCGAGGGGTTCGTTGCCCTGGTGGCGCTTGAGCTCGGCCATCGGCAGCCGCCGGTAGGGCATCGAGACGCGCTCGGACTCCAGGGTCGCGGTGATGAGCTCGGCCCAGGTGCCGCCGCCCATGCGCAGTCGCAGGGCGAGGCTGTTGACGAACAGGCCGATCGCGGTGGAGCCGTCGGCGGTCTCGGGGCGGCCGTTGGTGACGGTGTAGGTGAGGGTGTCCTCGTGGCCGCCGTAGAGGGACATCACCACCATGTGCGCGGCCAGGAGCACGCTCTTGAGCGGCACGGCGTTGGCGGCGGCGACCCGCTTGAGGCCGTCGGACAGCTCCTCGGACACGGGCACGGCGATGCGGACGATGTCCCGCGCGCCCTTGTCGGCCCGGGGCCCGGCGCCGGGCCTGGGCAGCCGCATCAGGGTGGCGTCGGCGAGGTAGGAGTCCCAGAAGTCGTAGTTGCGGCGGTCGGCGAGGGCCTGGAGCTCCAGGGCGACGGCGTCGCGCATCGTGGAGGTCGGCGATTTGATCGCGATCGGCTCGTCGTAGATCACCGAGAAGTAGTGGCTGAACAGCTCGGTGATCATGAGGGCTTCGCTCCACCCGTCGACGATCTCGTGGTGGAAGCCGTAGGTGAACTGGAAGACCTCGTCCTCCAGCCGCTGGACCATGAAGCGGATCAGCGGGTACTCGTGCAGCTCGAAGCCGCGTTCCTTCTCGTGCTCGATCCACTCCTCGACGCGGGCGTCCTGTTCCCCGGCCGGCATGCCGCGCAGGTCCTGGTGGTGCAGGGGGTTGTCGAAGGTGTGGTGCACCAGTTGCAGCGGGCGGCTGAAGCTGCCCATGTCGAAGGAGGTGCGCAGCATGGGGTGGCGTTCGACGAGCTGCTGCACGACCGTGCGCATCACCTGGAGGTCGAAGGGGGCGCGCAGCCGTACGGAGGCGATGGCGTGGTAGACCGCCGACTTCGCCGCGAAGTCGCGGTGGAAGATCATGCCTTCCTGGAGGAGGTTCAGCGGGAAGGCGTCCTCGACGTCCTCGGGCATCATCGCCCGGTCCTCGGCGGAGATCAGCGCGAAGGGCTCGGTCACCGGCGCCTCGGGCGGGTCCTGGCGGGCGTCCAGCTGCTCGGCGCAGGTGCGCACGGTGGGGTGCCGGTGGAGGTCGGCGACGGTGACGTCGACACCGCGGGCCTGGGCCCGGGCGGCCACCATGACGCTGCGGATCGAGTCGCCGCCGAGCACGAAGTAGTTGTCGTCGATGCCCACGCGCCCGACGCCGAGGACCGTGGCGACGGTGGCGGCGAGGATCTCCTCGGTGGCCGTGCGCGGGGCCGCGTACTGTGCGTGCTCCCCGCCGTCCGGGCCGCGCCGCGCGGTCGTGTGGGGCTTGGGCAGGGCGGCCTTGTCGACCTTGCCGTGAGCGGTGACCGGGAGGGCGTCGAGGGTGACGAACACCGACGGCACGAAGTGCTCGGGCAGGTGCTCGCGGCAGTGGGCCGCGAGCTCCCCGGGGCGGGGGGCCTCGGCGCCGCGGGCGGGGACGACGTAGCCGACGAGGGTGAGTTCGGCGGCGAGCGGGGAGGAGCGGCCCGGGTCGTCGTCCCGCCGGGCGACGACCACGGCGCGGGCGACGCCGGGGTGGCCGGCCAGGACGGCCTCGGTCTCCGCGGGCTCGACGCGGACGCCGCGGATCTTGACCTGGTCGTCGGTCCGGCCGAGGTACTCCAGGTGGCCGTCGGGGCGCCGGCGTGCCAGGTCGCCCGTGCGGTAGAAGCGTGCGCTGCCGGCCCCGGGCAGGCCGCGGAAGCGTTCCCGCGTGAGGCCGGGCCGCTGCAGGTAGCCGTCGGCGACCCCGGCCCCGCCGATCCACAGCTCCCCGGCGACGCCGTCGGGCACGGGCCGCTGCCGACTGTCGAGCACGTGGGCGGTGGTGTTGGCGATCGGGGCGCCGATGGGCACCGGGCCGGTGTGCGGGGTGTGCTCGTCCACGAGGTGGGCGAGGCAGCCGACGACGGTCTCGGTGGGGCCGTACTCGTTGACGATCCGGCCGCCCGCGGCGCGGAACAGCTCCAGGCTCTCGGCCCGCAGCGCCTCGCCGCCGACGACGAGGGTGCGGACCGCGCCGCGCACCTCGTCGGCCGTGAGCAGTTGGCTGATCACGTCGAGGTGGGTGGGGGTGAGCTTGACCAGGCTGAGGTCGCGAGCCGTGCGCAGGGTGCCGATCAGGCCGGTGACCCCGGCGGTCTCGGACAGCATGATCACCTGTTGGCCGGCGAGCAGGGGGCCGAGCAGGCCGGTGAGGGTGAGGTCGAAGCTGATCGAGGAGTGGACGAGGGCGCCGGTGCCCTCCCCCAGCCCGTAGGCGCGGACGCACCAGTTGAGGTAGTTGGCCAGGGCCCGGTGCGGGACCTGGACGCCGTTGGGCGCTCCGGTGGTGCCGGAGGTGTAGAGGACGTAGGCGGGGTCGTCGGGCCCGGTGGCGACGGCGGGCGCGGTGGCGGGACGGGCGGCGATGCGCGGCCAGTCGGCGTCCAGGGCCACGGCGGTGGCCGTACCGGGGCCGGTGCGCTCCCGGATGTCGGCGGTGCACAGCAGCACGGGCGCGGCGGTCTCGCGGAGGACGAACTCCAGCCGCCGGGGCGGGAATCCCACGTCGACGGGGACGAACGCCGCCCCGGCCTTGAGGACGCCGAGGAGGGCGACGAGGAGGCCGGTCGACCGGCCCAGACAGACGACGACGTGCTGGCCGGGGCGCACCCCGGTCGCGATCAGGTGGTGGGCGAGCCGGTTCGCCCGGGCATCCAGCTCGGCATAGGTGAGCGTCTCCTCCCCGGCGCGGACGGCGACGCGGTCCGGGCCGGCGGCGGCCCGCTCGGCGAAGAGCTCGTGGACGTTCTTCCGCGGGTGGTCCTCGCGCGGGCCGCGGCCCTCTTCCCGGAGGCGCTGCTCGGCCATGTCCGTGAGGATGCGGAGGTCGTCCACCGGCGTATCGGGGCCGGCGGTGACGGCGGTGAGGATCCGGGCCAGGCAGTCAGCGGCGTTCTCTGCGAAGGTCTCGTCGATCCGGGCCGCGTCGTACCGCAGGTGAAGGCGCGGTGTGCCGCCGGCCCGGCGCACGGTCAGCCGGACGGGGACGGCGGGGGTGCCCGTCTCCTGGTGGAGGACGGTGCAGGTGATTCCGCCGCCTTCGACCGGCATCTCGTCCGTCTGGTGGGTGAAGGCGAAGAGGGGCGGCGCGGCGCGGCCGCCGAGGCCGCCGAGCAGTTCGGGGTCGCAGGCGTCCAGGCGGGCGTCGCCTTCGCGGACGAGCTCGTCCAGGGCGCGGACGTAGGCGGTGAACGGCCGGCCGGGGTCGGTGTCGAGGACGAGCGGCATGTCCCGCTCGAAGGCGCCGACGGCGCGCCTGAGTTCCTCGTAGGTGCGGCCGTCCCGGGTGAGGGCGACCGGCAGGGTGCCGTCCCCGGTCAGCCGGCGGACCATGACGCGGAAGGCTGCGTGCAGGACGGCGTCGGGCCCGGTGGACAGGCTCTTGGCGATCCGGCCGATGCCGGCGGCCGTCTCCGGGGTCAGGGTGATCTCCCTGTCCCGCCAGTCGCCGTGCCCGGGGCTCCCCGGGTCGGTGCGGGTGACGCCGGGGAGGTGGGCGGCGGCCCGGGGGGCGTGGGCGGTCCAGAAGGCCCGGTCCGCGGCGGAGTCCTCGGCCGTCAGCAGGTCGTTGTGCCAGGCGGCGAAGTCGGCGTATTGCAGGGGCGGTTCGGGGTTCGGCGCGGCGTCGCCGCCGTAGGCCGCGACCAGCTGCCGGACAAGGAGGCACAGGGACACCCGGTCGGCGACCAGGGCATGGGCGGTGAGGACGAGCAGGGCGCGGCTGTCGCCGGCGCGGGCCAGTACGGCGCGCAGGAGGGGCCCGGCCTGCGGATCGAGGGCCTCCCGCTCGGCGGCGCGGAGGGCGTCCAGCTCCGGCCCCGACCCGTCGGCGCACGACGCGGGCAGTGCGGTGACGGGCAGCGGTACCGCGCCGGGCTCCTGGACGATCTGCACGGGCGCGGTGCGGCCCGCGAGGCCGGTGAAGGTCGTCCGCAGCGATTCGTGCGCGGCCACCGCGGCGGAGAGCGCGGCCGCGAGGCGCGCCTCGTCCGGCGATCCCGAGACCGCCACCGTGAGCTGCGCGAAGGATTCGGCACGGCCGGCCGGCCCGGCCCATAAGTGCCGCTGCTGCGGCGAGACGCGGTAGCCGGAATTCGCCGTCTCAGTCACGATCCATCTCCCTTGGCGCGTTGCGGACAACAGCACTGGGCGCACCCCGGGCACGCCGAGGCAATTCACCGATCAGGCACCACGAATATCCGGGCACGGGGAACACAGGCGACCGGAAACATAACGGGGGAACGGAATAACCTAGGGGTGGGTTCGGGCGCACAAGGGCGCCGCACACCGCGCGGGACGGCAATGCGGACAACAGCATTGCCGAACAGGATGGTCTATTCGGTGTCGGTCGTTCCCGACTCTACCATTAGTGCGTTCACATGACAGGAAGATTTCTCAACAGATATTCCTTCACGCCGGATACGGTAGGTGCCGCCATGAAGTCGACGAGCGGCACGGTGATTTCGAAGTCGGCGGCGACGCGGGTGAGGAAGCGGATGGCGTCCAGGTCCGCGGCGCCGGGGCGGTAGAAGCGTTCGGTCACGTGGGCCGGGGGTGCCCCGAGCACGTCGTGCCAGTGGGCGGCCAGCCGGCGTTCCACCTCGTCCGCTGGAGGCGGGGCGCCCTCCGGCAGCCAGGCGCACTCCTCCGGCGGCGGCAGCGCGCCGGCCGGGTCGCCTCCCGCCGACCGGGCGGCGGCAGCACGGCGAATCTCGGCGAGCGGGCGCTCGATCAGGACGGTGGGCGCCCGGCCGCGGGTCTGCCCGCGGATGCCGTGGGCGTGCGGGCGCGTGCCGTCCCGCCCGGGCGCGAGCGCCAGGTAGCCGACCGGCTCCCGGACGGCCAGGCCGGTGGGGATGCGCCGCTCCCGCATCACCACCAGTGCCGCCAGGACACCGTCGCAGCGCTCCAGTTCCTCCTCCGCCCGCCGGACGTCGTACGCCTCGGCGCCCGGGCCGTGCGGGGTGACGAGCTGCGACAGCCGCGCCGTGGGGTCGGCGAGCGCCGCGCGGAGGACCGACCGGTAGCGGTCGGCCCATGCCCCGGCGGACTCCGGGTCGAAGAGGTGGCCGTCGAGGAGCACGTGGAGCGGCAGGTGGCCGGTGCCGTAGTCGTAGAGCTCGAAGGCGAAGTCCGCCGTCCACGGCACGGGTTCCGCCTCCCCCGGCTCCGGTTCCGGCAGCGGGCCCGAGACGCGCAGGCCACCGGCGAAGTCGAGGACGGGGGGCGGGGTGTTGTGCAAGTGGAACTCGATCTGTTCCAAGGGGTGCGGATGCAGCTCCTTGGCCGGGTCCAGCCCCTCGATGACCATCGGGAACGGCAGCCGCTGGAAGTCGTGGGCGATCAGGCACGCGTCGCGGGTCCGGCGCAGCAGCTCCCGGAAGTCCGGGTCGCCGGTCAGGTCGCCGACGACGGCCAGGTAGTCGGAGAACGGCCCCGTCATCTCCTGCACCGCCCGGCCGTGCCGCGCCGCGGTCAGCGACGTGGTCAGGACCCGGCCGGCGCCCGCCGCCTGCCCCAGGAGAGCGTGGAAGGCGGCCAGCAGCACGACGTAGAGCGTCACGTTCTCGGCGCGGGCGAAAGCGCGCAGTTCCTCGCTCAGTTCGCCGTCGAGCTCGTCGCCGACGAAGAAGCAGTCGCGCCGGCGGCCGGCCGGCCGGGGCCGGTCCAGGGGCAGGTCGGCCGCGGCCAGCCCGTCCAGCCGGGCCCGCCAGCGCGCGAGCTCTCCGGCGGTGCGGCGCTCGTCCCACCGGGCGCGCTGCCAGCGCGCGTAGTCGGCGTACTGCGCGGCGGCCGTCGGCGGCCGGCCGGGAACCCCGTCGTGGCAGGCGCCGTAAAGGGCCATCAGGTCGTCGTTGAGGAGGGTGGCGGACCACAGGTCCGCGGTGATGTGCGGGATCCCGACGAGCAGGAGGTGCTCCTTGCGTCCCATCCGGATCAGCGCCTGGCGCACCGGCGGCCGGTCGTCGAGCCTGACGGGCGCGGACAGCGTCTCCTCGGCGATCCTCGCCGCCTCCCGCTCGCGGAGCCCGGCGGGGAGCGCGCTGAGGTCGACCAGCGGCAGCGCGTCCGCCCGGGGTTCCTCCACCACCTGCATGGGCACCCCGTCGATCAGGGGGAAGCGGGTGCGCAGGCACTCGTGGCGCCGCTGCAGTCCGGCGAAGGCCGCCCGCAGCGCGGCGGTGTGCAGGGTGCCCTCGAGCCGGACGATCGTCGGCTCGTGGCTGAGCACCCCTTCGCAGCGCTGGTCGAAGATCCACTCGCCGAGCTGGGTGACGGAGAGGGCCATCGGACCGTCCCGGGGGGCCGGGGGGCCGCTCGGGGTGAACCGGGCGGGCTCCGGCCCGGGGGGTCGTGAACGGTCGGCGGCCCCTCGCCACGGCCAGAACCTCACAGTACCGTCCTCCTGTTCGTCGTCCGCGGGGCGGCGTGGGTGGATGGGTCGTCGGCCGCCGCGGCGGGGCCGGGAGGGCCGGTCCGGGGAAACGGTCCTTCACCGGCGGCCGGCTCGGCCCGGAGGCCACGCTCCGGGGCTCGGGACGGCACGGGGAGCCAGGGCGCAAAAAACGAGGGAGGCACGGCCCGCGGCGGCGGATCCCGCGCGGCGCCGCCCGGCGGTCATCTCCGGTGGACCTTCACCAGCGGGTCGATGCCCGCCTTCACATGCCGCCCGACGTCCTGGAGGGGGGTGTGGGAGAACGCCTCGGACACCGGGATCACCAGCTCGACCTGGGATCCGTAGCGGATCTGGGAGAAGCGGCGGCCCTGGCTGCGGTAGACGCCCTGGCGCTGCCGGAAGGGCGTGATGGAGTCCACGTCGTAATCGGCGATCTGCAGCATCCAGTAGGAGCCGCCCAGGCCGGGCACGTCGACGCGGTTGATCATCCGTTCGTTGCGGTGCAGGTAGCCCGCGTTGGCCGGGTCGATGCGCAGCTGTTCCAGAACGTCCTGCTCCATGGCCAGCATCGGGAGGTTGAACGTGCCGATGGGCTCCGCGAGCGTGAACGACAGCCGTCCGCCGTAGGGCATCCGGTTGATATGGACGTCGAAGAACGTCATGAAAATGCCGATGACCAGGCACCGGTGGGCGAAGGAGTCGTCCCGCAGGGCGGTGCGCAGCGCATACGGCTTGCCCTTGATATCGATGATGGACTCGTCGGGGTCGACCACCTTCTGGTAGACGACCACGCCGTCGGCCGGGGAAAAGAAGTAGCGGTGATCGACGTAGGCGGCCCGGGCGGGGTCCCTGAAGAAGTGGTACTGGGAAAGCCACTCGATCGGCTTGTCCCGGTACGGCGCGACCTCGGCGTCGATCCATTCCTTCAAGTCCTGAGCCATGAAACCCCTCATCGGAAAGACGACGATTTCGCTGCGGACACCGGAACCCCACCGGCGAACGTCGATGGTTAGCCGTTCAATCAACGTGTCGGCGTGCTCACCGTGGTACTCCAACACAGAACCGGCGCTTTCCAGAAGCGGTGGATCCGGTCATATTCCCCACCCATAGTCCTGAGGTACTGCCGACGCCCTGAGCGGCGCGCTTGTCCGGCGATCACAAGCGGTCACCACGGGCCGCCGGGGGTCCGGCCGCGGTACCGGGCACCGCGATACCCTCGGACCCCTGGCGGATTCCGGTAATCACCAGCACAGAGGGGTGCCGATTAACGTCGCGGCCCTTGCTTTCGACAGGATGGACCCCATGACCGAGATCCGCACCCCCCGCCTCGTCCTGCGCCGCTGGCACGACGACGACCTCTTCCCCATGGCCGAGATCAACGCCGACCCGCGGGTCATGCACTGGATCGGTGACGGCTCGGTCCTCGACCCGGACGCCACGGCGGAGGCCATCGAGCGCTGGGAGGAGGAGTGGGACGAGGAGGGCTTCGGCATCTTCGCGGTCGAGCTGCTCGGCTCGGGCGAGCTGGCCGGCGCGGTCGGCCTGTCCGTCCCCGAGTACCTGCCGGAGGTGCTGCCCGCCGTGGAGATCAGCTGGCGGCTGGGGCAGCAGTTCTGGGGACAGGGCTACGCGTCGGAGGCCGCCCACGCCACGCTGGAGTTCGCGCTCCAGGACCGCGGGCTCGACCGGGTCGTCAGCATCGAGCGGATGGGCAACGAAGCCTCCGAGAACGTCACCCGCAAGCTCGGGATGGAGCCGGAGCGCGAGACGACGCACCCCGAGTTCGGCCACTCCCTGCAGATCCACGCCATCGACCTGACCCAGTACCAGGCGTAGGCCGGGCCGGCGCCCGGCGGCGTCATCGGGCGCCCACGATGTCCACGTAGGCGATCGTGTCCCCCGACGGCGAGGGCACGGGCGGGGACACGGCCGGACTCGGCGGGCTGCTGCGTTCCGGCGCCGGGTCACGCGGCTGCGGGACATCGGCGCAGCCGGTCAGGAGCACGGCCGCCAGGGCCGCCAGGCCCACGGCCGCGGTGAGCCCACGAGTGATCATCATCTGCCGGACCCTACCCGCCCGCACCCTGGCCCGTCCCCGGAAAAGTCTGCGCTCCCTCCGCTGAAGACATAGATGATCAAGGTTTTGTAAGGTACGCGAGGGGAATTACCCGCGTATCGAAGACACGGCCACGGGTTGAGCACGGGGGGACGGGGCCATGAAAACGCTGGGGACAGGTATCGGCTGGCGGCCGGAGATCGCCGAGGACATCGCACGCCTGCCGGGCGTCGACTGGGTCGAGGTCGTGGCGGAGAACATCTGCCCCGGCCACCTCCCCGACGCCCTCCAGCGCCTGCGGGACCGCGGCACCACCGTGATCCCGCACGGCGTCTCGCTCGGCCTCGGCGGCGCCGACCGGCCCGACCTCGGCCGGCTGGTCGCCCTCGCCGAACGGGCGGAGGCGCTCGACGCACCCCTGGTCAGCGAGCACATCGCCTTCGTGCGCTCCGGCGGCCCGCTCACCGGGACACCCCGCGTCGAGGCCGGGCACCTGCTGCCGGTGCCCCGCACCCGCGACGCCCTCGACGTGCTGTGCGAGAACGTCCGCATCGCCCAGGACATGCTCCCCGTGCCGCTCGCCCTGGAGAACATCGCCGCGTTCTGGTCATGGCCCGGCGAGGAGTTCACCGAGGGCCGCTTCCTCACCGAGCTGGTCGAGCGGACCGGGGTGCGGCTCCTCGTCGATGTGGCCAACCTGCACACGAACCACGTCAACCGCGGCGAGGACCCCCGCGCCGCGCTCGCCGAGCTGCCCCTCGAAGCCCTCGCCTATGTGCACGTGGCGGGCGGCTTCGAGCGCGACGGGCTCTGGCACGACAGCCACGCCCACCCGGTGACCCGGCCCGTGCTCGACGTCCTCGCCGAGCTGTGCGCCCGCGTCACCCCGCCGGGCATCCTGCTCGAACGCGACGACCACTTCCCCGAGGCCGGCGAGCTGGCCGCCGAGCTCGACGCGATACGCGCCGCCTCCCGCGAGGCACAGCGTGTCTGACCCCATAGGCACCGAAAGCACCATAGGCACCGCAGGCACCGACGCCGCGCGGCAGCGGCTCGCCGCCGCCCAGCACGCCGTGCTCTCCGCGCTCGTCACCGGCACCCCCGTGCCGGACGGCTTCGACCACCGGCGCCTGGAAGTACAGCGGCGGGCGCTGCTGGCCAAGCGCGCCGACGTCGCCGCCAAGGTGGCGCCCGAGCTCGCGGACCTGCTCGCCGGCGACTTCCGGGCCCTGTTCCTCTCCTACGCCCGGACGCACGCCATGGCCGGCGGTTACCGCCAGGACACCCTGGACTTCGCCCGGCACCTGCTCGACGACGACACCCTGGCCGCCGGAGAGCGGCGGCGGCAGCTGTCCGCCTGGCTGGCCGGGCACGCGGCACCGGCCTCCCCCGGCGCCTTCGGCCGCCTCGCGGCCGCCCTGCGGGGCCGACGCCCCGCACGCACCCGGAAAGGCACCTGACCGATGGCCGTCGCCCTCACCGTGCTCCTTCTGCTCCTCGCCCTCGCCGCCTCGGCGTGGCTGCACACGGCACGCCGCCGGGCCCGGAGGCCCGGCACTTCCCTGCCGCCCGGCCGGGAGCCGGACCTGCCGGAGGTGGCGTACCTGCTCGGCGGCCGGGGCCGGCTCGCCGACGCGGTGATCACCAGGATGCACGAGGACGGTCGGATCACCTTGGACGCCCGGGGCAGGATCGGGGTGCGCGACGCGGTCGCCCACCACCCCCTGGAGCGGGCGCTGCTGGCGCGCTGCGGTGCCGACTGGGCCGTCTCCCTGCGCCGGCTGCGGACGTCGTTGCAGTTCGACGACGCCGTGGACGCCGTCGAGAGCTCGCTGGCCGATCTGGGGCTGCTCATCTCCGCGCAGGCGAAGGCGCGATGGCGCCGGGCCGCCGCTCTGCACGTGGCCGCGCAGGCGGTCGCCGCCGCCGTCGCCGTCGTCCTGCTGTTCCGGCCGGACGTGTACCCCGCGCCGTTCGTCCTGCTCGCGGTGGCGGCCGGCGGGGTGGTGCAGTACGTCAAATGCCGCCCGCAGGACCGGCGGATCGACCGTACGGATCGGGGCGAAGACGTCGCCCGCGCCCTGCGGGCAGGCGGCCCCTGGAGCGTCCTCGATCCGGAGCTCCACCCCGAGGGGGCCGCCGGTGTGGTCGCGGTGGGAGGTGTGGACGGCCTGCCGGGCGGATTGCTGCGCCACCATCTCAGGAAGGCCGCCCGAACGCGCTCACGCGGGCCCGGCCGCCGGAGCGGCGCGCCCTCTTCTGCTCACCACACCACCGGCTTCACCGGCTCCACCTGCTCCGGCTCTTCCAGCTGCTCCAGTTGTTCGAGCTGTTCGAGCTGCTCCGGCGGGGGCGGCAGTTGCTCATCCGGCAGCTCGTGCTCCAGCTCCGGTTCGAGCTGCGGCAGCAGTAGCAGCTGCTCCTCTTCTTCCTGACCCCCGTGCCGGAAAGGCCGACAGCCACATGATCATCGCTGCCCTGGTGGCGCTTCTCGCGCTCCTCGCCCCCTCGGCCTGGCTCTGGCACGCGAGCCGCCACGCCCATGAGCCCAGAGTGTTCGCCAAGGGGGTGCCCGGCTTGCTGGAGACCGCCTACCTGCGGGACCACTGGCAGGGGGTCGCCAACACCGTCATCGTCGGTATGCACGAGGACGGACGGATCGCCGTGAACGCCGAGGGCCAGGTCAAGGTCGTCGAGGCGGTGGCCCGCAACGACGCGGAACGCGCCCTGCTCAAGCACTGCGGTGCGGACTGGTCCACCGGCCTCGACGAGCTGCACTGGGAGCTGCGCACGGATCCCGCGGTGAGGGCCTACAAGGAAGCGGCGGTCCGCGAGGGCCTGCTGGTGGCACCGGGAACGATGACGGCCTGGCGCCGGGCGGCCGGTCTCCAGATCACGGGCACGGCCGTCGCCGGGCTGATATCGCTGGTCATGGCGTTCCATGTGGACTCCTATCCCCTGCCGTTCCTCCTGATGGCCCTCGTGGCCGCGGGCATCGTCCTGCGCGTGAAGTGCCACCTCCATCTCGACGATCACGAGCTCACCGACCGTGGCCGGGAGTACGAGCGCCAGGTGCTCCGGGCCGGTGTGTGGACCGACCCGAGGCCGGGCGCCCACCCGCCCGGGGCGGCGGCGGTCGTGGCGGTGCGAAAGGTCAGCGCCCTGCCCGACGAGCAACTGCGCACCCAGCTGCAGAAGGCCGCGATCTGGCAGGCCCCCTCGTACAGCTACACCTACTCGACCTCGCCCTCCGGCTCCAGCTCCGCGTGCAGCAGCAGTTCCAGTTGTTCTTCCAACTCGTGCTCCTCCAGCTCGTGCTCCTCCAGTTCCTGCTCAAGCTGCAGCAGCGGTTCCAGCTGCTCGTCGTGACACCCCGGCCGGCGGCGGCTCACAAGCCGTGATTGCTGGTGATCGTAGGCATGGCAGCCGGAGAAGCCACGGGGTCGAAGTGGAAGACCTGCCCCGGCTCGCCGGACGCGCAGGGGAGCTGGAGGACCGCGGTCCACTCCGTCCGCGCGCCACCGGGCACGGAGACGCAGGCGTCCGTGTGCACCGGCACGATGCGGTAACCCCGGGCCGGTCCGCCCGCCGGCCGGATCCGGAACTGTTCCCCTCTGCCGCGCTGCCCGCAGTAGTCGTCCTCCATGCGGGTGCCGCCCAGGGTGCTGCCGTTGGCCACGCCCAGGCAGCCGTAGCCGAAGACCGGGTGGAGGGAGCGGATCCGGTATTCCCCGTTCCCCGCCTCTTCCAGGGCGTAGGTGGGGACGGCTTTGCGGCACGCGGCCTGATAGACGTTGCCCGTGTCGTCGCCGTCCCGTTCGGACAGGCACAGGGAGGAGAGGGCGGAACGGATCCGGTACGTCCCCGGCGCGGGCGCGGAGGTGGCGCCCCGGGTGCCCGGCCCGGGTTTCGCCGACACCGGCACGCCGCTGCCCGCCGGTTCACCGTCCCCTCCGCCCATGCCTTCCAGAGCGAGGTACCCGCCGCCCGCGAGCACCGCCAGCACCAGGGCCGCACCGAGCAACCGGCCGGGGGCCGGGGGAAGTCGTCGGCGGGAAGCGGGCCCACCCTTCGCCCCGAGCAACTCCCCGCCCGGCCGGGCGACTTCGGGGGCTCCTCCGCCGGCGAGCCGCTCCCTGGCACGCAGCCAGTCCCCGGCGCGGTGATCCTCGCCGCAGGCACCGAGGAACGCCGTCAGGATCTCGGCGCGCGGGAGGGCGTTGTGGCGCAGGACGCCGGCCAGGGTGCTGCGCGGCAGCACCTCACCGCGCCCGGCGGCGCGCTCCTCCAACTGCCGGTAGGTCAGCCCCGACCGCCGCTTGAGCTCCCGCAGCAGCGCGACGAACGCGGCGGCGTCCCGAGCTTCATGAGGCGACGGCTCCCCCTGCCCCTCCATCTCGCTGCGCATGCCCACATACTTGCCGTGCCCATGTCGCTTGACAACGCTTGCGACAGCCACCTGTGCTCCGCGCCGGCGTCACGGCGTCCGCGGCGCGACGCGGAACACCGCGGCGACGCACCCACCGGCGCTGACGTTCAGCAGGGACGTGCGGGACAGACGGGAGATGCACCCCGGGGAGTCCGCGCCGAAGAGGAAGGGATCGGTGCTCTCGGCGTACTCCTCCGCCCGCAGCCGGCCCCGGACCAGAACGGGGTACGAGGCCGTGGGGATCGTCACCCGCTCCTGGACGACGTGCGGGGACAGCAGGGCGCGGCCCAGCGCGGCCTGCCACTCCCGGTCCGTCGTCTCCCAGCCGAAGAGGACGCCCCTGCCGCCGTAGTCGTCGTTCGGTTTGAGGACGAGGCGGTCGCGCCGGTCGCGGGCCAGGGTCATGAGGTCGGTCCGGTGCCCGTCGGGGCAGGTGGTGGTCCCGGCGCGGACGAGGCGGGTCCACGGCACGAGTTCCCGGGCGGCCGCCGCCTCCGGCTCAGGCAGGAGGTCGCCGGCCCGCGGGTCGGTGAGCAGGGCCAGGACCGACTTCTTGTGCGCGAGGTGGCTGGTGTAGGGGTTGACCATGACGCACGCCCCGGCGGCCCAGGCGCGGGTCAGCGGGTGGTCGGTGAGGGTGTGTCCGTAGCGGGAGAGCAGATCGTTGAGCAGGACCCGCCGGTGGACGACGGTGATCGGGCGCCTGCGTCCGTCGGGGTCGCGGGTGTACAGCCCGCGCCCCGTCTCGTAGTGCAGGTCGTCGGGCGAGCAGACCACCGCCGGCACGCCCCGGCCCTGCAGCTCCGCCCGCAGCGCCTCGAACTCCCACGCGAACCCGCTCTCCCAGTCCACGACGGCCACGTGCGGTTCGCCGCCGGGGGCCCCGCCGGTGCGCCAGGCGCTCACCAGGGAATCGGCCGTCCACCGGCACCCCGGGACGGCCTCCACCCGGTACTCGCGGCGGAACGTCTCCATCACCGGGACGCCCGCCCAGATGTCGCAGAGCAGGTCCTGGGAGACGATGCCGACCGGGCTGTGGGAGTTGTACTCGACGAAGGCCGTGCGGTCGGCGGTCCGGAACCCGTCGAGCCGGGACTCCTGGGTGAACGGCCCGGTCAGAGGGGCCGTCCCGGCCAGCGCCGTCTCCTCGGGGGTCAGGGCCAGGTGCTGCCGTACGAGGTCGCCCGCCGCGCCGGTCCGCAGGGCGTGCGCGGCCAGCCGGTGGATGGCATCGGTGAGCCTGGCGCCGTCCGCGCACACCCTGGCGTGCTCGGTGTCGCTCATGAACCGTGGGCGCAGCACGTGCGACAACAGGCGGCCCCCGGGGGTCAGGCCCGCGGCGCGCTGCCCGTCCCGCAGGCGGTGGTGCGTGGCCCTGGCGCTGTCCTCCTGGCCGAGCAGTTCGTGGAACCGGTGGACGGCCGCGTCCAGGGTCCCGGCCACGGGCGCTGTGGTCATCGCGTGCGGGGCCGGGGGCCGGTGTCCGGGTGGTCGAGTTCCTCGTCCGGGCCCGCGGCCAGGAGGTCGTGGGCGCCCTGGACGACCTGCTGCGGTGTGAAGCCCTGCCCTCCGGGGACGGCCGTGCGGGCCTCCTGGACGGCCTCCTTGACGGACATGCCGAGGCTGAGGCAGTCCACGGCTTCCTTCGCGACGGGGTACAGCGGGCCGAGCACCTCGGCCGCGGGGTGCGGGTCGTGACGGTTCGAACCCATGTCGTCGTCCTTACCACGGCGGATAACCGACAGTGACATAAGACCACAGGGTGCGAGGGTGCGCGCGGCTCAGTGAAGGCTGAAGAGCGGGCCGGTGAGGGTCAGGCCCAGGTCGTGGCCCGCGTACGCGAAGAAGGCGAACAGGATCAGCGACGCGCCCATCAGGGCGATGTCCTTCTCGAACTGGATCATCTCCTGCTGGCGCATCTGCGGGTCGCTCTCCTTCCAGAACGCGTGCATGAGCAGGGCCGTCGGGAGCAGGAACACGGCCAGCAGCAGCGCGCCCAGGTCCGCCCATACGCCGAGGACGACGCTCAGCGCGCCGGCGAGGAGCAGCACTCCGCTGCCGGCGGTGGCCGCTGCGGCGGCGGGGACACCCTTGGCCGCGGCGTAGCCCGCCATGACCTTGGTCTGGGTGAGGTGTCCGGCGGCCGAGCCGAGGAAGAGGAGTACGAAGAGGATCCGGCCGATGAGGACCAGGACGTCCATGGCGACCTCCGACATGGTTATGTGAAGTCGGGACCATCCACGTCCAGGCTACGTCCGTCACCGCCGGGCCGCTCGTGCGCACCCCGGGGCCCCGGGGTGCGGGCCGGTGCCGCCCTCCGCACGCCGGAGGGTGCTCGTCCGCCGGTCCCGCGGCGGCGTTCACCCCTCTCCGGCCGGTCTGCGCGGAGCCGGGGCGGTGCCGGCGCGTCAGACCGTCACGTCGCTGCCCGACGCCGACCGGGACGCGGCCCCGGCCGTGCGGTCGGTCACCGAGACCACGCCCTCCACCGACCGGCACAGGCGCAGCACGAGCGGGACGAGCTCGGGCGGCTCGATCGTGCCGCTGAGCACCACCTGACCCTGTTCGACCTCGACGCCCACCGCCGCGGGGCTGACGCCCGCGACCTCGTGGAGGACCTCCTCGACGATCTCCGCGCGGATCGTCCTGTCGTCGCGCAGGAACACCCGCAGCAGATCGCCCCGGCTGACCATGCCCACCAGACGGCCGGTGCCGTCCACCACCGGCAGCCTCTTGACCTTGCGGTCGTTCATCAGCCGGGCCGCGCCCACCACGCTCACCTCGGGTGTGGTGCAGATGGGGGGACTGGTCATCAGCTCCCCGGCGGTGAGCGCGCCGGGCTCCGACGGCGGGGAGGGGAACCCCTGGGCGGCCTGGATCCGTACCAGGTCGGCCTCCGAGACGACTCCGACGGGCCGGCCTTCGCCGTCCACCACCGGGACGGCGGTGATGTCGAACTCGGCCAGCAGGGTCACGATCTCCCGGAAGCCCGTCTCCGGCGGCACCTGGACGACGTCCTGCGTCATGACGTCCTTGACGGCCCGGTGTTGCATGGCTCCTCATTCCCAGCGGTCTCGGCGGTCGGGCGGACCGGCGGCCGCCGCGGGGAGCCGGGTGCCGGTCCGCCACGGGCGTCGCCGCCGCGCCGCCAGGACCTCCATGCAATCACGTCGTCCCTGGCCAAAGGGACGGCCGGGTGAGCGCCGGGGGTGCCACCGGGCGTGTCGCCGGGCGGGTTCAGCCCTTCGGGGTGGTCACCTTCTTGCCCTGGTCGTCAACGGCGAACCACACGCCCTGCTTGCCCTGCCCCTCGATGTCGCCGGCCTTCTTGTCACCGGTGAACCAGTAGACCGGCCAGCAGTCGACCGCGAGCTGCTTCGTGCCGTCGGGCCGGGTGACGGTGGTGATCAGCTTCTCCGGTACGCCCTGGACCGCGCTCTTCTCGACGGGCCGGGCGGGCTTCCAGGTGTCCAGGCAGGCGTCGTTGCAGGCGAACTTCATGGGCCAGGCGCTGTCCTTGTCGAACCGGTAGAGGGTGCGGCCCTGGCCGTCGACGAGGATCTTGCCGAGGGTCGGCTCGGCCTTGACGGAGACCCCGGCGACTTCCTCGGCCTCCTTGCCCTTGCCGGCCTCCTTGCCCTTGTCGGCTCCCTTGTCGGCTCCCTTGCCGGGCTCCTCGCCTGCCTTCCCGCCCGCCTTCTTGCCGTCGGGAGCGAACGCGTTCCAGGTGCCGCCGACCCCCTGGCCCTTGGTGTCCCCGGGCGCGGTGTCCTTGGCGTAGCGGTAGACGGGCCAGCCGGCGAGGGTGAGCTGCCGGGTGCCGTCGGCGCGCTCGACCTCGCCGAGCTCGGCGTCCAGGCCCATGGCGGTGCTCGCGTCGCCCGCGGGGACGGGCGGCCACGCCTTGGCGCAGTCGCCGTCGCACCGGGAGGCGGGCGGCTCGGCGGTGTCCTTGTCGAAGCGGTAGAGCGTCCAGCCCTTGCTGTCGGCGACGACGGAGCCGATCCCGGGCGCCTCGCGGACCGCCAGCTGCTGGGCGGGGGCGTTCTTGGCCCCCGCGTTCGCGGCGGAGCCGCCGGAGCCGTAGCCACCCGAGCCGGAACCGGCCTGTCCGTACCCGTCGCCGGCCGTCGAGCTGCTCCCGGCCGCGGCCTTGCCGTAGTCGTCCTTCGCGGACGAGCCACCGCCGCCGCATGCCGCCGTCAGCACCATGACCGTGATCGCCGCCCCAGCGAGGGAGGCGTGACGCAGCTTGTTCATGAACTGTCCTTTGCTCGTGGCCCGGCGGTGGTCCGCCGTTGCCGTGGAAGTACGGGGCCGGGCCCGTGGGCGCTCAACGGGCCGGGAAATTTGTCACTGGAGGACAAGAACCGCGGTGAGTGGTTCACCCGGCGGCTTCGACGCGCAGGGCGAGCGCCGGGCAGCGGCGCACCGCTCTCAGCGCCCGCGGGCGCATCCGGGCCGGGACGGGGATGACGGCCCGCTCCGGGTATCCGTCCGGGCCCAGCCGCAGCAGGCCGGGGAGCAGGTCCGCGCACAGGCCGTGCCCGCGGCACAGTGTCCAGTCGACCAGCAGTTGTTCGCGGGGGAGGCGGACGGCGCCGGTGGCGGCGAAGGGGCGCGGCGCGGCGGGCGGCCGCTCCTCGGCGGGCAGCGGCAGGGCCCCGAGGACCGGGCGCCCGCAGCCGTGCCCGAGGGCGTGGGCCGCGAACTCCTCCGCGAAGACGGCCAGGGCGGAGGAGACGAAGCGGGTGCTGCCGTCGGGGTGCCCGCACGCGCCGCGCCGCTCGACGGCGGACATCCGGGCCCGGACGGCGTCCAGGGCCCGCTGGCCGCCCCCGCCCGCGGCGTCGTCGAGCGCGCCGGCGAGGGCCGGCAGGCCGAGGGCGCAGGGCCCGCACTGGCCCGCGGACTGTGCCGCCAGCCACCGGGCCACCCGGACCGTCTCGCCGACCGGGCAGGTGGTCTCGGGCAGCGGCAGCACGGCGCCGGCGCCGAGGTCCCCGCCGGCCGCGGCGAGGGAGTCCCGGGAGACGGTGGCCGAGCGGACCGCGCCGGGCGGCAGCCAGGTGCCGTGGTAGCCGCCGACGAGGACGCCCTGGCCGGGCGCGGTGCCGCACAGCTCCAGGATGTACGGCAGGGGCAGCCCGGTGGGGGTCTCCACGGCGTGGGTGCCGGCGACGGTGAGCATGACCGTCCCGGGCTCGGTGGGCAGGCCGGCCGCGCTGTAGCCGGCGGCTCCGAGGCGGGCCGCGAGGGCGAGCTGGGCGAAGGTCTCGGTGTTGGAGAGCAGGGTGGGCGCCCCGCCCAGACCGCTCTCGCTGGTGCGGATCCTGCGGCCGGACGGCAGGGCGGGGCCGCCCTCGATGCCGCGGACGAGGGCCGTGCTCTCGCCGGTGACGAAGCGTTCGGGAAGCAGGGTCACGCCGGTCGCCGGGCCGGTGGTGCCGCGCTCGGCTATCGCGCGGCCGACCGACGCGCGGACGTCGGCCCGGGTCACCCCGACCACCACTTCGTGCGCGCCGAGCGCCCGGGCCGCGAGCAGGGCGCCGTCGAGGACGAGGTGGGGCACGTACAGCAGCAGGGCGGTGTCCTTGAGGCAACCCGGCTCGCCCTCACTGCCGTTGACGACGACGGCGCCGCCGGTCCCCTTGCGCCCGAGGGCGTCCGCGACGGCCCGCAGCTTGCGGGCGAAGGGGAACCCGGCGCCGCCCCGGCCGCGCAGGCCGATGTCGTCCGCGAGCTCGGCGAGTTCGCCGGTGCTCAGGCCGGGGGCGGGGCCGTGCACGGCCAGGTGCGCCGTCCGGTCCATCCAGGCGGTCTCGTCGAGCCCGGCCAGCAGGCGGGGCGGTCCGACGGCGGCCAGTCGCGGCACGCTCCGGTTCACGGCCGCCCCCCGCGCGCCTCGCGCAGCCGGAGCCGCAGCCGCAGTGTCAGGGCGAGGACGACGCCCGCGAGGCACAGCGCGTACGCCGCCGTCACCCAGCCGGCCGCGGGCCGGCCGGCGTGCAGCCCGTGCACCAGGGCCGCGCCCCACGCGGGGTAGGCCGCCATGTGCAGGGCGCGCCACAGGCGGGAGCGCCCGACGCCGGTGAAAGCGCTGCGCGCGGCGCCGGTGACGGCGACCGCGAGGAAGAGGTAACCGGCCAGTGTGCCCAGCCCGATCAGGAACGGCTGGGCATTGTCGGTGAACGGGACGGCCGCGGCGGCCGTACTGATACGGTCCTCGGCAACCTTCACCCAGACGTGCAGGGCGAGGAAGCCGAGCCCGGCCACGGCCAGTCCGCGGTGCACGCCCTGGGCGAAGAGTCGGTGGGCCGAGCCCAGCAGCCGCCGGTCGGTTGCGGCCAGCCCCCACAGCACGGTGGAGGTGAGCGAGACGAGCGCGAGGACGCCCGCGCCGAAGTCGAGGAAATCCTGCGCCCGTTCGGCCGCACCGCTCCGGGCGGCGACGGCGAGGAGCAGCAGGATCGCCGCGGGCAGGGCGGGCCGGACCGATGGCCGGGTCTGCGGCCGGGCGCGCGGCCGGGGCCGGGGGGTCCGGCGGCGGGCGCCCGGGCGGGCCCGGCCGCCGGCCGGGGGCGGTCCGGAGCGGTGGGGCGGACCTGGCGGAGGGGTCGGGCCAGGCGGCGGGGCCGGGGCGGGCGGAGCAGACAGACCAGATAGAACGGACAGGAGTGTTTGCGTTCGCGACATATGCACCTGGATCTCCTGCGGACGGTCGGCAAGGGCTCCGGTAACTGCCCGTGTTCCTGAGAAATCCGGAAATCCCTCGCACCGGCGGTATACGCCGACAGGGCGACCGTCGAATTCACTCGATGTGACCGCACGACCACTCAAGGTCCGGCGGCGGAATGTGCAGAAGCATCGTCCAACTTCGCGGGATCTTCATAAGGTTTATCGCGCTGTGACAAATTCACGCGCGGCTGTCCCCATGGCAGCGGCCGGCTGCTGATGATGCCCACTCAGGCGGAAGGACATGCCGGTCTGTTTCCCGGTCCTGCCGCCCGGTACAGAAGTCCGGAGGTAGACGATGTGCGAAATCCTGGACCGCATCTGGTCGCGGCCGCGCGGTGAGTGGACCCGCGTCCTGAGAAGGGAACTTCCCGCGCTCGCCGCGCAGGTGGTCGACGAACTGCAGCGCGGCACCCCCGCGTTCGCGGCGGTGTCCCGGCGCATCGGCGAGGAGGCGACGCAGGCCGCCGTGGAGCAGGCGCTGTTGCTGACCCTGGGGCTCCGGCCCGCCAAGGGGGCGGAGGCCATACCCGCGCCGCGGCGAAAACCGGGCGGGGTCGTCACGCCCATGCCCGGCGCCCGCCCGCGCCAAGTCCTCTTCGCGGCGCTCGCCGACGACCGGCACATCCCCCTCGAGGTCCTGGCCGAGCTGGCCGACCGGGCCGGCTGGCCGCTCCCCCGCCGGGTGCGGGCCGTGGTGCTCGCCCACCCCGGCGAGGCGCCGTCACCCGCGCCCCGTCTGGTTCCCCAGCCGGCCGCCCAGCTGGCGGCCGCGCTGGGCCACGGCCTGCCCGGCACCGTCGAGGGCGAGCTGTGCCTGCTGATCCCCGACCCGGGGCCGCGGGCACGGCCGGCGCTGGAGGCGGCGCTGCACGGCCGGGTGGCGGCGGTGGGCCACGCGGTGCCGGTCACGGATGCCGCCGCCTCGCTGCGCTGGGCCCGGCGGCTGCCGGGCCTGATGGCGGCGGCGGGCGGCCCGGTGGAGCGGGTCACCTTCGTCGACGACCACCTCTCCGAGCTGCTCCTGATCCAGGACGCGTCCCTGGCGCGGGCGCTCTCCGCGCGGTGGCTGCGCCCGCTGGAGGACCTCACGCCGCGGCAGAGCGAGCGGCTGGAGGTGACGCTGCTGGCCTGGCTGGAGAGCGGTGGCGCGCCGGAGGCGGCCCGGACGCTCAAGGTGCACCCGCAGACCGTGCGCTACCGCCTGCGGCAGATCGAGAAGCTCTTCGGGCCGGCGATGCGCGAGCCGCGGAGCAGGTTCGAGCTGGAGCTGGCGCTGCGCAGCCGGCGGCTGCTGGCGCGGGCCCGGCAGCTGCGCTCACGGGCCCAGGGCCCCGCGCGGGCCCTGGGCGCGGCCGTCCACCCGCTGGGCACGGCGGGCCGGGCGCGGGTCAACGGCCTGTGAGACGGCGTGGCGCGGCGGCCCCGAACTCGGCTGTTCGGGGCCGCCGCTGTTCCCGGCGCGCGGTGGGCAGGGGATGGGGAGCACCGGCGCCGGGGGCCTGTGCGGGCCGGGGCGGCCGGTCAGCAGGTGCGGCCGCCGTTGATGCAGCCCGTCGCCTTCCTCATCAGGTCGTCCGACATGACGTTGATGAAGTCGCCGTGGTCCGTGACCGGCTTGTGCAGCTGCTCGGGGAAGCTGTCCACGGCGAAGGCCGTGCCCGCCGGTACGTCGTAGGTGATGCGCTGCACGAGCTGGGGAACGGCCCGGAAGCCGCGGGGGCAGGAGCCGTCGCCGCGGGCGAAGGCGACGTGGGTGCGGTGGTTGGCGCTGTCGGTGTTGCGCCCGTCCCAGCAGCTCTGGAAGGCGAAGGTGCGCACGACGTCCGCGCCGTCCGGGCAGATCGGGTATTTGTCCTTCAGCTGCCGGTTCTCGAATCCCTCGCAGCTCCATGAGGCATTCGCGTTGGCGACCCCGTTGGTCAGTGCCTTCGCGTCACCGGTGATGATCCGGAGGAAACGCGGCATCGCGGTCACCTTGGTGACGGGACTCCCTTTGAATTGCAGGGTCACGGACGCGGGACGCAGTACGGTTCCCATGTTCCCGTCGTGGCCGCCGCCGGGGGCGTTGGCGTCCGGGGCCGCCTTTCCGTCCAGCACCCGCAGCACGGGCCAGTAGTGGCTGGACTTGTCCCCGTTGGTGCAGGTCGTGCCCGCGCCCGCGAGGCTGTTGTCGGTGGAGAAGGCGTCGGTGGATTTGTTGCCCACATAGTCGTGCAGATGGTGGGCGCCATTGCGCACGCCGGGGGTGACGATGACGTTGTCGGGGTTGAAGTGACCGTTCTCGTTGCGACCGCACACGGAGGCGAAGGTCCCGGTCGAGGCGCCGGGGCGGGCGGCGGGCGGGCCGCTCCGCGCGGGCGCGGTGCGGATGTCGGCGAAGTCGGCGCGGGAGGGGCCGCCGGGCTTGCCCCGGGCGCCGAGCGTGCTGTTCAGGGCGCTGGAGGAGTCGTCCGCGGCGGCCGTGCTGACCTGCCGGGTGCTGCACCCGGCCAGTGCGGGGAGGCCGGCCTGCTCCTCGGCGGCGGGGGCGGAGCCTCCGGCCGCGGTCCCGAGGGCGTCGGTGATCCGGCCGATGGTCTCCGCGCGCTTGTCCTTCAGCTCCGCGAGCACGGCCGCGGGGGTGTCGCCGCGCGTCGCCATCCGCTCGTAGGCCCGGGCCACTTGGGCGTCGAGCTGGGAGAGGCTCTGGGACACCTCGGTCCGCACCGGCGCGGGAACCTCGCGCAGCCGGTCGCCGACGTCGGGGCAGACGACGGTCGGTGCCGTGGTGGCGGACCCTTCGGCGGCGGTGCGGGCGGCGCCGCCGGAGCGGTGACCGGCGCCGTCGGGGCCGGCGGAGGCGTTCGCTGCGATGATCGCCGTCCCGCCGCCGCCGAGCAGCAGTGCCGCGGCCGACACCACCGCCCGGTTCTTCAACTGCGAGCGTTTATGGGCCTGTCGCATCATGTGCAGTCACTTCTTTTCGTTGTCGCCTGAGGAGGGGATTTCGACGAATCCGGTGTTCTCCAGGACGGTGATGTGGTCGAGGACGACGGTGTTGGCGCGGGTCGCCAGTTCGCGGACGAGCGCGTTGCCGGTGCGGTCGCGGACGAGCGCCACCAGGCCGAACACCTTGCCGTGGGCGGCGCGCACCAGGGTGGCGAAGGGCCGGTCGAACGCCGCGCCGCGGGCCGCCTCCAACTGGTCGAGCCAGCCCTGCTGTTCGGCGCTCGGCTTCGTCGGCAGCGTCACGCCCAGGGCGCGGCCCACGTCGATGGACCGCCGGTCCAGCTCGGTGTGGCCGTCCACGAGGTGGTCCCCGGCCATCCGCACGGCGTCGGTGGTGCCGCGCTCCTGGGCCAGTCTCCCCGCGGGCTTCTCCCACAGCCCGGCCAGCCGGACCCTGCGGATGAAGTCCCTGTCCAGGGGGGTCAGCGGCCCGGAGTTCGTCGCGGTGACGCCCCCACCGTCGTCGCTCCAGGTGGTGCGCGCGGTGGCCGCCGCGGGCTCCGCGCCGCCGAAGAGGGCGACGGGGATCACCAGGGCCAGGAGGGTCGCCGCCAGGGAGAAGACGACGAGGCCGGTGCCGAGCGCCCGTCGCGAGACGGGCGGCAGCGTACGCATGGGACGGACGGATCGCATAAACACCCTCTTCGGTCGCCCTGCCGGAATGCCCACGGACGCTAGCCGTGCGGGCGGTGGGGCGGTCGAGGATTCCTCGGCCTCTGACAAAGCGGGCCGCCGCCCGCCGGAACGCTGCTACCGTGCCGCTCCGGCGACGTGCGGGGGCGGGCGGCGGCTGCCCGTGCGCGCGCCCCCGGACCTCCACGGCGCACAGGAGCACAACGGCCGTCTTTTCTCCCGCTCTTACAGGAAATGAAGCCGTTTATCCTATGGTATTGCCCGACTAGGATGCTCTATCGAGCCCCGAAGTCGCTCTGTTGAGCTGTGCGGGTGCTCGCCCGCACGGACACGGCAGAGCAGCCGGCGGCGCCGGCTCGACGGGGGGCATGCGATGGAGCGGGGCCGCACCGCCGCAAGGCCGCCCACCATCCTCGCCCCCGCCCTGCCCGCCGCGTCCCGCCTCCCCCGTTCCGCGCGCATCACCGCCCGTGCGCGCAACGGCGTGCCCGATACGGCCGTGAGCGGCTGAAGCACGCCGCGCCCCCGGCCGGGCGGGACCGTCCCGCCGGCCCGGCCCCTGTCACCGTCCCCACCCGATCGTCCGCGCGCCGCGGTCACCGCTGCTCACGAGGTGATCCCCGCGTGCACGGAGACAGCGCGTGTGCCGTCTCCGGCGCCCCGCAAAAACAGCCCCGCAGGCACAGCCGCCGCCGTCGCACCGACCACCGGAGGTCAGCGCCCATGCGCCACACCACGACGCTCCTCATGGAACTCGGGGCCATCATCCTCACCCTGGGGCTCCTCGGCCGCCTCGCCGGGCGGATCGGCTTCTGCCCCATCCCCCTGTACCTGCTCGCCGGGCTCGCCTTCGGCCACGGCGGCATCCGTCCGCTCAGCGCGAGCGAGTCGTTCGTCGCCACCGGGGCCGACATCGGCGTCACCCTGCTGCTGCTCCTCCTCGGCCTGGAGTACAGCGCCTCCGAACTGGCCGCCAGCCTGCGGGCCCACTACCCCTCCGGCGCCGTCGACTTCGTCCTCAACGCCCTGCCCGGCGCCCTCGCCGCGCTGCTCATGGGCCGGGGCGCGGTGGCCGCGGTGACCCTGGCGGGCGTCACCTGGGTCTCCTCCTCCGGCGTCATAGCCAAGGTCCTCACCGACCTCGGCCGCCTCGGGGACCCCGCCACACCGGTCGTCCTCGGCATCCTGGTCATCGAGGACCTCGCCATGGCCGTCTACCTGCCCGTCCTCACCGCCCTGCTGGCCGGACTGGGCCTGACCGAGGGCGGGCTGGCCCTGCTCATCTCGCTGGTCACCGTCGGCACCGTCTTCTACGTCGCCGTGCGGCACGGGCGGCTCATCACCCGTGCCGTCTCCTGCGACAACCCGGAGATGCTGCTCCTCGTCGTCCTCGGCCTGACGCTCTCCGTCGCCGGGGTGGCGGAGGAGCTGCACGTCTCGGCAGCCGTGGGCGCCTTCCTCATCGGCATCGCCCTCTCGGGCGAGGTCGCCGAGGGCGCGCACCGGCTGCTGTGCCCGCTGCGGGACCTGTTCGCCGCCGTGTTCTTCGTCTTCTTCGGCCTGAGCACCGACCCGGCGGACATCCCTCCCGTCCTCGGGCCCGCGCTGCTCCTCGCCGCCGTCACCACCGTCACGAAGATCGCCACCGGGTGGTACGCGGCGCGGCGGGCCGGTCTCGGGGCCGCGGGGCGCTGGCGGGCGGGCGGGGCGCTGGTGGCCCGGGGCGAGTTCTCCGTCGTCATCGCCGGGCTGGCCACCGGGGTGGAGCCGCGCATCGGCCCGCTGGCCACCGCCTACGTCCTGGTGCTGGTCCTCCTCGGCCCGCTCACCGGGCGCTGGACGGAGCCGCTCGCCCGCCGCCTCACCGCTCCGCCGGCAGATCGTGGGGACGCACCACCGCTGCGCGGCGGTGTCCTCAAACGCCGGACGGGCTGAAGAGCCCGTCCGGCGTTTGACGCGCCCGGAAGGCGCTCGCCGCCGCAGGCGGCAACGGCGCGTCTACGACGGGCACGTCTTCCAGGCGAAGTGGTACACGGTGTTGATGTTCCCGTCCGTCGAGTCCATCGCCATGAAGCTGTTGGTCTTGGTGGGGTCGGACGTCCCCGCGTCCACCCGCAGCTCGGTGTTGATGTTGAAGTTCCGCTTCGCGCCGCAGGGGTGGTAGATCAGCGCGTCGATGTCCGTGGTGTCCGAGGTCTGCCAGTCGTCGTTGAGGGGGCCGGTGAAGTGGTGGTTCATGAAGGCGGTCTGCTGCATGCCCTGGAAGTAGTAGTTGGCCCGCTCCAGGCCCGTGGCGCCCTTCTCCAGGTGGGCGAAGCCGCGGTAGTCGGCCCGGGCGACGGCGTAGGTGAAGCCCTGCGGGACATGCACGTTCAACCCGAGCTGGCAGTTCTTGCGGAAGTCGGTCGGCTTGGCGCCCAGGCCCACCTGGGCGATGTAGGTGCTGTAGGTGACGGTGAAGGCGGTGTTGTCCGGCGAGACGGACACGTGCGCCGACCCGGCGGGACAGCCGGAGCCGTTGACCGTGACCACATCGATCACGATCTTGTCCGGCGGAGGCACCCCGTCGCCGGATCCGGTCGCGGCCGCCGACGGCGTGAACGCGGCCGCCACGAGCGCGACGGCCGCACCGCCGGTCATCACCGGTCTGAACATGGAGATCCCTCCCCCGGGCCCAGGGCCCACTCGGACACGTGATGGTCCATGTCACCATCAGCGACGGGATGTGCACGGAACAGATCGAGCCGACACCGCCCACCGCCGGACGCCCCGGTCACGGGCGCCCGGGCGGTGACGCGGCCCACGCTTCAGTACCGCTTCAGTGCCGCTTCGGGAACGGCGCGCCGTTCACCGGAAGCCGTTGGCGGCACTCCACGCCGTATGTGCCCGCGGGGAACCGGTCAGGGGCACTCCTTCCAGGCGAACTGGTAGAGGGTGTTGACGCTGCCGTCCGTCGAGTCCATGGCCATGAAGCTGTTGGTCGTCGACGGGTCCGAGGTGCCGGCGCCCACCCGCAGCTCGGAGTTGATGTTGAGGATCCGCTGGGCGCCGCACGGGGCGAAGACGAGCGCCTCGACGTCCGTGACGTCGGACGTCTGCCAGTTGTCGCTGACGGGGCCGGCGAAGCGGTGGCTCGCGGTGGCCGTGTGCGACATGCCCTGGAAGTAGTAGCCGGCCCGCTGCAGGCCCGTGGCGCCCCGTTCCAGGTGGGCGAAGCCCCGGTAGTCGGCCCGCGCTATCGCGTAGGTGTAGCCCTGCGGGACGTGGACGTTCAGCCCGAGCTGGCAGTTCTTGCGGAAGTCGGTCGGCTTGGCGCCCAGGCCCACCTGGGCGAGGTATCTGCTGTAGGAGACGGTGAACGCGGTGTTGTCGTGCGCGACCGCGACGGCGGCCGTCCCCGCGGGACAGCCCGATCCATTGACGGCCACCACGTCGATCTCGACCCTGCCGGGCGGCGGACCGCCTGCCTCGTCCGCGGCAGCCGACGGCGAGAACGTGGCGGCCATGAGCGCGACGCTCGCGCCGCCGATCATCAACGGTCTGAACATGGAGACCCCTCCAGCTGCTGTGCGGGCGTGCTCCGGGAGGCTCATACGACCACCAGCCATAGGTCATGTACAGGCCAAGTCGAGCCGTCCTCCGCGTTCCGCCCGCGCGCGCCCCCGCACCACCCCCTTCACCTGCGAGGCGGCGGCTGGAAATACATCCTGCCCGGCGTTCCTCTCCGGGCTGCCGCCGAGCCCACGCAGGCGATCCCGCCCGGGGCGGGATCGCCTGCGTGGCCGATTTCTCCATCGGGGCGGGCACCGGCCTCGCCCACGGCCCGATTTCCGCCGGGGGGGGCGGATCGGTGACCACGTGCTGCCCGCGGTACCGGCCCCCGCTGACGACGGCCGCTCCGGTGGGTCAGCGCGCGGGCCCGGGCGCGATCCTCAGCTGCACCTCACCGGTGACCTTGGCCTTCTTGGCGATGGTGTACCAGCGCTCCGTCGTCCCCCCGCCGCGCACGTTCTCGCGCAGGGGGACCGACACGGCTCCGACGAGTCCGTCACGGATCAGGTCACGGTCGAAGACCTTCAGACTCAGCACGCTGGACGAGTTCTGTCCGGTGAAGATGAACGTCTCCTTCCATCTGGCCTCGGGGCCCGCGTGCGAGACCGTCTTCGTCCGGTGCTTCTGGGTCCCGGAGCTGAGGACCACGTAGGGGTTGACGGCGCTGCCGAGCAGCCCGTCCTCGTTCTTGAGGTCCCGCGCCTTCACGACGGTGACGCGGAGCGTCGAGACCGGCTCGGCACGGGACTTCGCCGAGGGCGCGGCGGGGCCGGCCGGGGCCCAGCAGAGCAGGGCGGTCAGACCGATCAGGGCACAGCGGTTCTTCCTGGTGAACATAGCCGGTCAAACGAGACACCGCGCCCGATGGTTACCACCGCCCGCCCGCGCGGGGGCGGCGGGCTCCAGCGTTCGACAGCGGCCGGAAACCCGGCGCACGATGGAGGAAGGGAAGTTCCGGGGTGGCGCCCGGAAGGACCGCTAGGGCGGCTGATCCGGCATGAACTACCTCATCCGACATCCCCAGGGGAAAGTCGCACCACGCAGGACCCCCCTCCTGGTCCGCCCGCGGCGCTGCCTCTCCCGCGGGGCCGAGGCCGTCCGGCGGTTCCTGCGCCGGGCGCTGGTCCGCATGGCCGCCCGCGACAAGGTGGCGCCCGCCCGGCACTGGTGGATGAAGTGGTCGCCGATCGTGCTGGTGCAGCGGCTCTCCTGGGTGGCCGTGGTGGTGCTGCTGGCCTGGGTCGGGACGGCGAGCTACGCGGTCGTCAGCGGGGAGAAGTCGGCGGTCGAGCGGTGGTGCCAGGATTCGGGCTCGGGCTGCGCGGTGACCTACGGGTTCCTGGCCCCCTTCCTCAGCCTGGGGCTGGCGACGCTCGTCTTCCTCGTCCTGCCGTACGTCTCCGTCCGCAGGCCCCTGACCCGGGCGGCCCGGAAGGACCCGTGCAGCATCGTGCCGACGGCCGGCCCCACCCTCGCGCACGTGGTCGGGCGCAAGGAAATGTGCCTCGTCATCGCCCGGGCCCTGCGCGACCGGCGCACCAGACGCCCGTACTTGCTGGTGGGCGGCGTGGGCACCGGGAAGACGTCGGTGCTCGTGGAGCTCACGCAGATGCTCGCGAAGAAGGGGGCGGTCCCCGTCCCCATCCGGTTGCGCGACGTCGACCTGAACGGCTCGGGGCTGGACTTCCGCGAGCTGGGCATGAAGCGGTTCCGCGACGAGGTGGACCGCGACGTGCTGTCCGGCCGGCAGAGCGAGCGGGTGTGGCGGCAGCTCTGCATGGACGACCGGGCCGTCGTCATCGCCGACGGCCTGGAGGAGACCTTCGCCGACGACGACAAGCAGAAGGAGCGGGACATCCTCATCCGCCGCGCCATCCAGCGGGCGGAGCAGCAGAAGCTCCCCCTGGTCATCGCCTCCCGCCCGCACGCGCCACTGGAGCACACCCGGGCCGCGGTCGTCGATCTGGAGCCCCTCAGCGAAGAGGCCGCGCTGGAGTACCTGGAGAAGGGCCACCCCGACCTGGACGGCCACCGCATGGACTGGATCGTCGAGACGGCGGCCGTCTCCGAGTCGCCCCTGTATCTGCAGATCGCCCGGCAGCTGCGCGAGTACCACCTGCTGGAGCACCTGACCGGCACCAAGGGCTGGGCCGAGCTGGACACCCGCAGCGCCGACCGGGCGGGCCTGCGGTGGCGCCTCCTCGACACCTGGCGGGAGGCGCTGGTCGCGGGACGCATCCACGACGAGATCGCCCTGGCCCGGGAACAGCGCGAGGTCGTCGTCGAAGTCCTCTCGGCACTGGCCGGCATCGGACTGCTCCGGGACCGGCTGGAGGTCCGCCTCGACGAGCTGACGGGACCGGACGGGGCCGGCGCCGCGGAGCCCGTGACCGGGGTACGGGACCGGCTCTGGGAGAAACTGTGCGGGCTGGGCGCCGCAGAGACCGACGACCGGCGCCGCCGCGCCCTGTTGTCGCTGTGTGCCACGCAAGGCGAACAGCTCGGCCTGGTGGAATCCCGCGGCGAGCGGGTGCGCTTCCCGCACAGCATCGTCCAGGCGTACCTCGGGGCCCGGTACCTCGACGTCGCCGGGTACGAGCCCCTGACCCGGGCGCTCGAAGAACCCGGCCGGGAGCTGCTCATCGCCCTCGTCCTGAACTCCCGGGCGGCCCTGGGGAGCCGGCCGGACGCCGACGCGAAGGCCGGCCAGGTCGCCGTCGTCCGCAAGCTCCTGGACGCGGCGGGCACGCGCAAGGACGCCAAAGCGCTCGACATGTACGCGGCCGCCTTCGAGATCGACAGCGCCACCGGAGCGGCCGAGCACGAACGCATCGCCCGGACGCTCCACCAGCGCTGGGAAGAGATCAGGGGCAGTGACCGCAGGACCCTGGAAGGGGCCAAGGCGCGGCTCGTCCGCCGGTTCGGCGAAGCCCTGCGGGCCGTCGACGCGGCCAAGTGCCGCTCCGGCGACGCGGCGTGCGGCCGGACCCCGGCCTACGAGTGGTTCTTCGAGATCGCCGCGGTCGAGCCGTCCTACCCGCTCCGGCTGGCCATCGCCCAGGAGATCGGGGCGGGCGGGGACAGCGCCTTCGATGTGCTGCGCGTGATGTTCCCGCTGCCGCAGAAGGACTCGCCCGAGGGGGACGACCCGTGGGAGCAGTACGAGCGGGCGTTCCGCGAGCAGTCCCGGGCGGAGCAGCGCACCCGTGAGATCTTCCTCGGGCTGCGGCCCGACAACGAGCAGACCCGCGCGCAGTACGGCAAGTGTGTGAAGGAGGGCGCCGAGCGCAGGAGCCGGATCTGGCGCCGGTTCGTCATGCGTGCCTGGCTCGTGCCGATGATGGTGGCCTCGGTCGGCGACAAGCACAGGGACCAGGCGAAGGAGCGGCTGCGCCTGTGGCTCGGCCACCTGGAGCCGGAACACTCCCCCTCGCACCGGGCCGACCTGTCCCTCTCCCTCGAAATCGCCCTCGCCCAGGGGTTCAAGAGCGCCGCCAACCGCCGCAGGCGGCACCCGCAGACGAACGACGCGGCCCGGGAGTTCCTCGTCGCGCAGGCGGAGAACATGCTCTCCCACGCGCGCTTCTGGTACTCGCAGATGACGCTCATCCACGCGCTGTGCCTGTGGGAGCTGCCGGACCGGCTGGCCACGGACCCGGACGACGTCCCCGGCGCGGCCCGTCCCGCCCCGCGGACCGACCCCACCCGGGCCGTGCGGCGCTGGCTCGCGCTGGCGGGCAGCAAGCAGGACCCCCGCGCGCTGCACCCGGGCGACCGGACCCGCAAGGGGGACCGTCTGCACCCCTTCGTCGCCGAGGCGGCCGCCCTCGCGGTCCTCGCCCTGGAGAGCGGGCACCCCGAGCACTTCATCTGGATCGACGAGATCGGGGCCATGAACAACATCGGCTCCTCCCCCGCCGACCCCGGCGCGTACCGCAAGCACAACCTCTGGATCCCCCCGTCGGTGGGCTGGAGCACCCTGCACCCGCGGGCGCAGCAGCTCCTCGCGGACGTGCTCCTCGTGCTCAACCTCACCGAACGCGACGGCCGGCCGGCGGAGCTGGAGGCGCGCCTGGAGCGCGCGGACCGCACCGTGCTGCCCCCGTGCCTCACCAAGGACCGCGGGCCGCTGCGCCCGCGGCGGACCGTGGGCACCAGTGAGAGCTCCCCGCCGGGCAGCGCCTGCCTGCGGGACTGCCCGTTCGAGCTGTGCCCCTACCCCGCGATGGGAGAGCAGCCGCGGGCCGAGCTGCGCGAGGCGTTCTGCCGGCAGCAGCAGGCGTTGCTGCGCGGGTACCGGTGCCTGAACCCGCTGTCCTGGCTGCGGCGCAAGCGGGCCCCGTGGCAGGGAATGACGACGGCCGAACTCCGGCAGTTCTGGGAGGACATGGCCGTGCGGTCGCGCACTCCCACCTGCTGACCGGACCGGCGAGGGCGGCGAGCCCAGCAGCGAAATTAGAATGATCTTATAGAAAAATGTTCTGGAACTGGCTAGGGTTCCCGGCATGGTGAACCCCCAGCCCTCAGCCGCCTCGCCAGGACCGGAAGGCACCCGATGACGCTCCACCCGGCCGTGACGGCCGTCACCGCGCGATTAGCGGCCCTGCGCGGCCGGCCGGCCCGGGCGAAGGCGGCCGTGGCCGCGCTGGCCACGGCCCTCCTCGCGCTGGGCGTTCCGCCCGCGCAGGCCGGCGCCCCGGCCCCGCCACCGCTGACCGACGCCTCCGGCCTGACCCAGGTGGGCGCCGCCACCGGCTCCGCCACCAACTTCGTGGTCACCGTGACCACTCCGGAGGTCGCCGGTGAGCACCGCATCCGGATCCTGCTGCCGCGCGACTACGCGGACAACCCCGGCAAGCGCTACCCGGTGTTCTACTTCCTGCACGGCGCCTCCGACGACCCGGGCAACCCGGGCGTCGCTTACCCCGCGCTCACCGCCGCCCAGTCGATGATCACCGTCATCCCGGACGGCGGCCGGAGGGGCTGGTACACCAACTGGCTCGACCAGAAGACCGCCGCCGGCGCACAGAACTGGAAGAACTTCCACCTCAGCCAGGTGATCCCCTTCATCGACGCCAACCTCCGCACGGTCGCCTCCAAGAAGGGGCGGGCCGTCGGCGGCCTCTCGATGGGCGGCTTCGGCGCCCTGCACTACGCCCAGCGCCGTCCCGACCTGTTCAGCCAGGTCGCCTCGCTCTCCGGCGCCAACGAACTCTCGCGCAACCACGCCGTGATGCGCGCCGCGGTCGTCGCCACGCTGACCAACATCGGCGCCCCGCTCTGCGGCACCTCCGGCCCCGCCTGCTCGCTCAACTTCGGCCCCACGGTGTCCAGCGACGCGATCTTCGGCACGCCGTACCCGATCCTGGGCGCAGACCGGCACTGGAACGCGGCGGACCCCGTCGCGCGCATGGGCGTGCTGGCCCAGGCGGGCATCGGCGTCACCCTCTACACGGGCAACGGCGGCGGCAACCCCGCCGAGCCGGAGTTCTGGGCCCAGTCGGCCTCCCAGCACGCCAAGGAGCGGCTGGACGCCCTGAAGTACCCCTCGCACTACGTGGACTACGGCAACGGCTCCGGCTGGGGCAGTGCCTGCAACGGCGGGCACAACGCCGGCTGCTGGGCGCAGGACCTCGTGGACTACGTGCCGCGCCTGGAAGCGGCCTTCGCCTCCGAGTGACTCCGGCGGCGGCCTTTCAGGGCGCCTGGTTCGAAACCTCTCATCGCTACAGGAAGAACACACCTATGACGTTCACCCCGGCCCCGAGACGCCCGGTGCCGTTTCTCCGCATGGTCGCCGCGGCCCTGGCGGCCTGCTGCGCGGCCCTGGGGATCGCCCTGTCACCGCCCCTGGCGGCACCGGCCCACGCGGCCGAGAACTGCGACTCCGCCCTCCAGTGCATGACGTTCACGTCGCAGGGCAACGGCCGGGCGCTCGACGTGCAGAACGGCTCGCGCAACGACGGGGCCTACATCGTCACCAACTCGGCGCCCGGGCACCACCAGTCCTGGCGCCTGAACGTCGATGCGACGGACTCCTCCTTCAGCATCGTGAACAACACGACGGGCAAGTGCATCGACGTCGGCTGGCCGGCCCTGCGCCAGCAGACCTGCCGGGGCCAGAAGAGCCAGAAGTGGTACTTCCAGCCCGTCTCCGGGTCCACCGACGCGTTCATGATCCGCAACGCGAACGACAACTCGTGCATCGACCTCACGGCCAACGCCCAGTACAACGACGCCTGGACGGGGAAGTCCTCCTGCCACGGCGCGGCGAACCAGCGGTGGACCACGGCCTCGGCCGCCGCGTGGAACCTGGCCGTGGACCACGGCGCCAGGGTCTGCCAGAAGAACACCGCCAGTTGCCACTGGACGGTGAAGAGTGAGGCCCCGGCCGCGCCGCTGCCGAAGGTCTGCGCGTCGGCGGTCTGGTACAACAACACCGGCTCCGAGGTTCCGCAGACCTTCTCGGTGACCAAGGAGTCCGGCTGGGAGAGCAGCATCGGGACGACCCTTCAGTCGGACATCAGCGGCGGGAACGAGATGGCGCTGCAGGCGACCATCAGCTCCGCCCTCACCTTCAACAACACCTGGCGGGGCTCGTCGTCGGTCAATGACGCCATCACGGTGCGCGTGCCCGACAAGAACTACGGCTGGGTGACCCTGGCGAAGCTGGCGAGGAAGGTGACCGGCAACTGGACGTTCGACGCCCAGGGCCTGCCCTGGACGGCCGACGACACCATCACCGTCCCCGTCCAGAGCGACCCCGCCGGCGGTGCGACGCTGTACAGCGCGAACGTCAGCCCGACGTTCACCTCCTGCGTCTGACCCGCGCCTGAACCCGGGTCCGATCCCGCCCGCCCCTGCCCGCCGGTGACCACCGGCGGGCAGGGGCGGTGTCGTGTCCCGGGGGGCGTCATGGCGGCCCCCCGCCGCTATTCCGGCCGCAGGGACCGCCAGATCCTCTCGGGCAGGATGCGGGCGGCTTCGGCGAGGTCGATGTCGTAGGTGGTGGAGAGCCAGCGGTGCGCGGTCTCGGCGACCGGGCCGATGACCAGCGCCTCGATCAGCGGCTCGGGGGTGGGCACGATGTCACCGGCTTCCATGCGCGCGCGCATCCAGTCCACGATGCCGCGCAGCATGACCGTCCTGGCCGCGCTGATCTGCTCGGCGTGGGAGGTCAGATAGCCGGAGTAGGCCGAGGCGTGGAGGAAGAGGGCGACGTCCGCCCGCTCTTCGGTGAAGCGCAGATAGGCCGCGACGAGCGCGCGGACCCCGGTGCGGGCGGTACGGGAACGGGTCAGGGCGGCGGTCAGCTCGTCGAACAGCTGCCCGAGGCACCGGGTGTACAGCGCGGCGGCGAGGCCGTCGAAGCTGCCGAAGTGGTGGTACAGACTGCCGAAACTCACCCCGCTGGCCGCGGTCACCGCGTTCACCGTGAATCCCTGCGGGCCCGAGGCGGCGTACACCTCAAGGGCGGCGGTCAGGAGACGGTCGACGGTGGCTTCGCCACGCTGCTGCTTAGGAGAGATGATGCGGTCCCGTTAGGTCACGGTGAACAGCCTGATGCCACCAGAAGTAGAGGGAGTTATGAGAAACCCATGCTACGGCATTCGGGCCCGTACCCAGCGGTGCGGTCGGGTGCCTGGAGCGCGGTTCCCCGCGCCCCAAAGGGGCGCGGGGAACCGCGCGGCCGGCCACAGCGCACCCGCAGGTGACGCGCCCGACTTCCCCCTCCCAGCGGAGCGCTCAAGCGCGGCCGCGGGCGGAGCGTCGCCGCATGGCCAGGAAGAAGGTGGCGGAGCCGGCCGCCAGGATCCCGGCGCCCCCGACGGCCAACGCCGTCGTGCTGCTGTCGCCGCCGGTCTCGGCGAGACGCCCGCCCTGGGCCGCCGGGGCGTTGGCGGCCTTCACCGCGGCCTGCGGCCCGGTCCCGTCCGCGGCAGGCCCGCTGCCGGCGTGCTCTCCCCCGCCGTGCGTGCCCTCGCCGGGGCTGTCACCTCCGTGCCCGCCGTGGTCGACCGTCGACTTGCCGACCCCCTCGGCGATCTGCGCGTCGCTGGGCGCGTTCGCCGCCGGAGCCAGGGCCTTCGTCGCCGGTGCCCCGCCGCCGAGGTCCACGTCGGAACAGGTGTAGAACGCCTCGGGGCTGTCCGAGCGCTGCCAGACGCTGTAGATCAGGTGGCGCCCGGACCGCTTCGGGACCGTGCCGTCGAAGACGTAGCTCCCGTTCTTCAGCGCCGGGTCGGTGACCTTCGCGAACGGCTTCGCCTCCAGGTCGGCCCACTTCAGCGGCTTCTTCGGGTCGTAGCCGTCCTTGGTGATGTACAGCGCGAACGTGCCGCGGTGCGGGGCGGTCGCCCGGTAGCGGAAGGTGTGCTTGCCCGCGGCCAGCTTTGTGCCCGGCCAGTCGGCGCGCGGGAGGTCCAGGCCCTTGTACTTGTCGCGGCCGGCGCTGCACAGCTTGCCGTCGGGGATGATCTGCCGGTGGCGCCCGGCGGCGTCGCCGATGTTGACCTCGTTCCAGTCGTAGAGCGGCTGGGTGCCGCCCGCCGCGACCATCGCCTTGCAGGCGGCCGAGCGCGGGTGCTCCGGTCCCTCGGCGAAGCAGGCGGACACCCGGCTGACCGGGTCGGTCAGGGAGCCGTGCGCCCGGGCCGGGGCGGCGGTGAGCGCGGTGAGCGCGAGGGGGACGATGCCGAGCAGGGATATCCGTACGGCGTGGTGACGCATGCGCATGAGAGGGGTCTCCTTGGGGGGTGAGGGGGTGCCCCGCACGCCGGCCGTGAGGTGGGGGGTGCCGTGCGTGCGGGGCGGTATGAGGGAGTGAAGCGGTGGTGCGTCAGCCCTGGGGAGCGGCGAACGCCTTGGTGAAGGCGAGTTCGTCCTGCGGGATCGAGCTGCAGGTCGCGGAGGCGGAGTGCTGTGCGCCGCCCGGGCACTGCTTGTCGCGCGCGGCGGACCACATCGACAGCCATCCGATGCCCTTGGAGCGGGCGAACTTCGCCAGCTGTGCCGCGTCGTCGACCTTGAAGACCTCGGTGGCCACGTCGTTGACACCGATCATCGGGGTGACCGCCACGGCCTTCCAGGCGGCCGCGTCACCGAGCCCGAGCACGCCCTTGAGCTGGGCATGTGTCGCGGTGGCGGCGTCGATCGCGTACTGCCCCATGTCGCCGTCGAAGGAGGGCCCGTAGTCCATCGCCATGACGTTGACCGCCGATATGGACACGCCGTTCTTCTTGGCGTCCTCGACCAGGTCGACACCGTCCTGGGTGAGGCCCGTGGGCATGACCGGCAGGGTGAAGGACACGTCGAGGCCGGGGTGCTTCTTCTGGAGCAGCGCGACGGCCCGGGCGCGCCGGGTGTTGGCGGCCTTGTCGGGCAGGGCGCTCCCCTCGATGTCGAAGTCGACCTTGGTGAGCCGGTAGGCGTCGACGACCTTGCCGTACGCGGCCGCGAGGGTCTCGGCGGAGGAGCAGGCGAGCCCCAGCTCGGAGCCGGCGGCGCCGCCGAAGGAGACCCGTACGTCGCCGCCCGCCTCCCGCAGCGGGCCGATCTGCCGGGCCACGGGGTTGCCGGCGAGGTCGGACACGCCGCCCCAGGAGGGGGTGCAGCCGCCGGAGGAGGTGATGAAGGCCAGGTTGAACTCCTTCACGCCGGTCTTCTTCGCGGTGCCCAGGAGGTCGTAGGCGGGGTGGAGGACGGTGTCGACGTAGGGGGCGAAGGCGGCGCCACCGCCGCCCGGGGCGGGTGCGGTCGCGTCCGGCGCCGGCCTGGACGGCGAGGGCTCGGCGGACGGAGCGGAAGGGGTGGAAGGCGCAGGCGGGGTGGGCGCCGGCTCGGCGGGCTTCGGCCCGGGGGCCTCGTCCACCGCGCACGTGCCGTTGTCGATGTGGCAGGCGACCGGGCCGGCCGCCGCGTCCCCGGCGGCGACGAATCCGACGGTGACGGACTTCCGGGGCGCGATGGTCGCGTTCCAGCTCTCCGGTTCGACGGTGACGGTGCGGCCGCTGACCGTGTGCTTGCCGTTCCAGAGCGAGGTGACCTTCGTGTCGGCCGGGAGCTCGAACGTCAGCTTCCAGCCCGGCAGTTCCTTGTCCGTGTCATTGGTGACCACGAACTGGCCGGTGTAGCCGCCCGCCCAGGAACCGGTCCGGGAGAAGCCGGCCCCGACCGGCGCGGCGCTCGCCGTGCCGGTGAGCGTGACCGCGGCACCGGCCGCGAGCGCCACGGCGACGCCGGTACCGATCAGCTTCGCCGTGCGGCTCACTCGTCGACGGTGTGCGGAGGATCCCATCGCGTACCTGCCTGTCGTGTGTCGGGGGGTGACGCGGCAGCACGCTAGCGGGAGCGAACCGGACCAATCGCCGAATCCCGTGCCCGGGCCCGCTATTTATGGCGGGCTTAAGACACACATGGGTGACGGTTAAAGGACCGGGGCCGGGTCGCGGACGACGGGGCGGCTCAGGAGACCCGCCGTCCCGTCGTCCGTCCTGTCTTCCAGCCCGCTCCCGCGCGGCGGATCCGGCGCCGCCGCCCGCCCCGCCGCGGCCGGCCCCCGCCGTCCAGCGAGAGCCACACCCGTACCTCCGTGCCGCCGAGCACCGACCGCCCGATCCGTACGTCGCCCCCGGTGGACTCCGCGACCCGGCGCACGATGTCGAGGCCGAGGCCCGTGGAGCCGGGGCCCCCGTCGCCGTGGCCGCGGCGGAGCGCGGCGTCCGGGTCCGCGATGCCCGGGCCCGCGTCGGAGACGAGCACGATCACGGCGTCCTCGCCCTGGTGCACGTCCACGGCGAAGGCCGTGCCCTCGGGGGTGTGCCGGAAGACGTTGCCGAGCATCGCGTCGAGCGCGGCGGCGAGTTCGGGGCGGGCGACGGGGACGCGCAGGGCCGCGTCGACGCCCGCGAGCCGCACCGTGCGGCCCTGGTCCTCCGCGAGCGCGGACCAGAAGTCCATGCGGTCGCGGATCACGTCGCAGGCGTCGCAGCCGAGCACGGGCCGCTCCGTGCGCTCCCCCTGCTCCCGGGCCGCGCGGATCAGCTGGTCCACCTCGTGCTCCAGCTGGGCGACGGCGGCGCGGGTCTGGTCGGCGGCCGGACCCTCGCCGAGGGAGGCGGCGTTGAGGCGCAGGACGGTGAGCGGGGTGCGGAGCCGGTGCGAGAGGTCGGCGGCCAGTTCCCGTTCGTTGGCCAGGAGCCGCACGATCTTGTCGGCCATCGAGTTGAACGCGACGGCGGCGGCGCGCAGTTCGGCCGGGCCGTCCTCGCGGACCCGTACGCCCAGGTGGCCCTCGCCGAGCTCGGCGGCGGCCCGGGCGAGCCGTTCGGCCGGGCGCACCAGGCGCAGGCCGAGGCGGTCGGCGGTGACGAGGGAACCGGCGATCAGGCCGAGGCCCACGCCGGCGAGGATCAGCCAGGAGGTGGTGACGCCGTTGTCGACCGCGCGGTGCGGCACGTAGACCTCGACCACCGCGAACTCGCCGCTGCTCAGGGCCGTCGGCTGGAGCAGGGCGTAGCCGCCGGGCACGGAGGTGACGGCGGAGCGGCCCCGGCGTGCGGTCTCCACGTCGCGGGGTTCGGCCCGGCGCCGGCCGATGCCGTACGCCTCGTGCGTCCCGGGGGCGTCGGCGGTACTCCCCCGCCGGGTGCCGGTCGTGTCCGGTACGTGGACGGCCATCCGGCCGTCCCCGCCGGCCTGCGAGCTGGCGACCGCTCGTTCCAGCTGGTCGCGGTCGGTGGTGATGGCGAGGGCGGGGCGTATCTGGGCGGCCTGCCGTTCTGCGTCGGCGAAGGCGCGGTCCCGGGCCAGCTCCTGGACCACCAGCCCGAGCGGCACGGCGAAGGCCAGCACCACCATCACCGTGACGGCCAGCGACACCCTGATGAGCGCCCATCTCACGCCGGCGCCCCCTTGGCCCCGGGCGCCTCCAGTTTCACCCCGACCCCGCGGACGGTGTGCAGGTAGCGCGGGCTGGCGGCCGTCTCGCCGAGCTTGCGGCGCAGCCAGGACAGGTGCACGTCGATGGTCTGGTCGTCGCCGTAGGACTGCTGCCAGACCTCGGCGAGGAGTTCCTTGCGCGGGACGACGACGCCGGGCCGGCCGGCGAGGTAGGCGAGCAGGTCGAACTCACGTCGCGTCAGGTCCAGAGGGCTTTCGTCGAGTTCGGCCAGCCGGCGCAGCGGGTCGACCGCCAGGCCGCCGACGCGCAGCACTCCGGCCGGCACCGGCTCGGCCGCGGTGCCGCCCCGGCCCGCGCGGCGGAGCACGGCGGCCATGCGGGCGGTGAGGTGCGCCACGGAGAACGGCTTGACCAGGTAGTCGTCGGCGCCGTCGGTGAGCAGCCTGATGATCTCCGCTTCGTCGTCCCGCGCCGTGGCCACGATGACGGGCACGTCGGTGATGCCGCGCAGCATCTTCAGTGCCTGCGCGCCGTCGAGGTCCGGCAGTCCCAGGTCGAGGATGACCAGGTCGAAGGGGAATTGCGCGACCTCGCGCAGCGCTTCGAGAGCGGTCCCGACGCTGCGGACGGTGTGCGACGCCTCGGTCAGCTGCCGGATGAGGGCGGAGCGTACGAACGGGTCGTCCTCGACTACGAGCAGTCTTGCCATGGCCCGCACCGTACGCCATACGGGTGAGGCACTATGAGCCAGGTGAGACGAGCGATGATGCAGGCCCTGGCGTGGGCGCTGGCGACGGCGGCGGCCGTGGCGGTGTCCTGGTACGGGGTGCGGACGGTGCTGGCGGGCACGGCCTACGAGCCTCCGCGCGCGCTGCCGATCTCCGGCAACACGGCACCGGCCACGCCCGGTTCGTCCGCCCCTGCACCCGCCCCGGAGCCGGCGGCCTCCCCCTCCCCCTCGCCCTCGCAGCCCGCAAGGCCGTCCGCCCGGGAGGCCCCGTCCTCACCGCCCGCTGTCACACCGAGCCCCGCGTCGCCACCGCCGCCCGCGGCCGGTGCGGTGAAGAGTTACCCGGTGCGGGGCGGGCGGGCGGTCTTCGACCTCGGCGAGAGCGCGGCGACGCTCGTCTCGGCGGCGCCGGAGGAGGGCTGGCAGATGCGGGTGTGGAAGCAGAGCGCGTGGATCCGGGTGGACTTCGTGGCGGGCGCGCGGACCACCTCGGTCTTCGTCACCTGGAACGGCCACCCGCCGCAGGTGCAGACGGTGGAGGGCTGACCGGGGTCGCCACGGCGGCGGCGTGCGGGGTCGGCGCTGCACGTGCGGTGCGCGATCCAGATCCGCCGGGGCGAAGCCGCGCTCACACACGAGCGAGAACTGCGAGACCACCGGTTCGCCCGGCGGAAGCTCGCGCGCGGCCGACCGGCTGCTCCTGGAGCTGCGCCAGGAGGCCGCCCGGGCCGACACCAAGGGCTCCGTGCTGGTGGCCGCGCAGAGCATGGCCGCGTCCGCGCTCGTCGGTGTGCTCGCCGTCCGGGGCTGGCAGCCGACGTCCCTCTCAGCGCCGGGGCAGGTGCTGTGGTGGGCGGGTGCGGCCTGCTTCCTCGGCTCGCTGTTCTCGCTGCTGATGACGGTGATCCCCCGCTACCGCTCGCACGCGTGGCGCCCCGGGCTGCCCCTCACCCACTTCGCCGACATCCACGGCGCGGCGCGCCGGGGCCGGCCGGCACTGGAGGAGGCCCTGCGGGAGACCGAACGGGCCCCCGCGGCCGCGATCCTCACGGCCCTCACGGACAACAGCCGGATAGTCGCCGGGAAGTACCGGTGGCTGCGCGCCGGCATGGCCGGCTTCACGGCCGCGATGGTGCTGCTGCCGGGAGCGCTCCTCGTCGGCTGACCCGGCCGGCCGCCACGCATCGGACGACAACGTTCAGGAGAGACACGACCATGCCCGACCAGAGCCGGCCCGAGGCCCCCGAGGTGCCACCACCCCCGGTACCGCTGCCCCCGGCGCCGCTGCCGCAGGAGCCGCCCCCGTACCCGACAGCGTCCGAGCCGCCCGCGGCCCCGCCGCCGTACCCCGGCGAAGGGACGCGCCCCGGGACCGTGGGCGCCGCCGGTGCGCCGCCCGTGTACCCGGGCGGGGAGCCGCCGGTCCGTCCGGCCGGGGAAACACCGTCCGGCCACCCGGGGGCCGAACCGCCCTACCCGGGCGAGGAACCGAGGGTGAATCCGCCCGCCGGCCCGGCCCACGCACCACCCCCGTACCCGGGACCGCCCCCGGCGCGGCCGGACTCCACCGAGACACCGTCCGGCCATCCGGAAACCCCACCCCCCTACCCGGGCGGCGAACCCACGGCGAACCCGCCCGCCGGCCCGGCATGCGCACCGCCCGCATACCCGGAACCGCCCCCGGCACCGCCGAGCGCGCCCCCGCACCCCGGCGGGGGCCCGTTCCCGCCCGGGGACGTCGCGTCCGGCCCCGCAGGTGCCGTCGGGCACGACGACCTGGCCCTGCAGTCCGGGCGCAAGCACCTGAAGGCGCATCAGCGCGGGGTGGACGGCGCCGCCCTCTCCCAACTGGTCATGCCCCTTCCGACGGCGCTGATCAGCCTCGTCGTGGTCAGCTTGGCCTTCTCCCTGGTCAACCCCTTACTGGGGCTGGTCATGGCGGCGGTGTGGCTGCTCTCCGGCCCCCTGGTCTTCCACCGCCCCGCCGAAGCGGCCATCGCCCGGCACCTGCTGAAGATGCGGCGGCCCACGCGCGAGGAAGCCGAACGGCTGGACGCGGTGTGGGAAGAGGTGACACGCCGGGCCGGGGTGAGCCAGGGAACGTACGAACTGTGGGTCCAGGAGCGCGCCGAGCTGAACGCGACCGCCGCGGCCGGGCACATCGTCGCCGTCACCCGGCACGCCCTGGACCGGCTGCCCAACTCGCAGCTGGCGGCCGTCCTCGCCCACGAGCTGGGCCACCACGTGGGCGGGCACACCTGGGCGGGCATGCTCGCCGACTGGTACGCGCTGCCGGCCCGGACGGTGTGGCGGTGGATCGCCGCCGGCCTGCTCCTCCTCCTGCGGTCGAAGAGCAAGGCGAAGATGGTGCCTCAGCCGGGCCTCGAAGTTCGTGTGCGCGGCGTTCCCCACCGTCCGGGTGGCGTCCTTCCCCCGGGAGGGGGCCGGTACGGGCAGGGGCGGGGCACATCTGCAGCGCGACATGGCGGAGGTGCGCCGGCCGGCCGGGCGGCCGTAGCGACCGGGGCGGGCCGGGGCCGCCGAGGCGCCGGGGTGATCCGCCGGCGACAGCGGCGCGAGGCGGGAGAAAGAGCACGCAGGCAGCGTGTGTCCGGGTCGCGGGACGGTTGTGCGGTCCTTCGAGCGGGCGGTGCGGTGACGCGGACGGCCGGCTGTCAGTCCGTCCGAGGGGGCCGGCGCAGGAGGAACACGCCCACGCCGGCCGACAGCAGCACGACGCACCCCGCGAAGACCAGGCCCGCGCCGCGCAGCCCCAGGGCCAGGGTGAGGGCCCCGACGCCGACCACCGGCAGGGAGATCCCGGCGTAGGCGACGACGAAGAAGGCCGAGATCGTCGCGCCCCGCCGCTCGTCCGGGGCCGCCGCGCTCACGTCGGTGATGCCCGCGCGGAAGGCCAACCCCTGGCCGAATCCCCCGGCCACCGCACCGGCGACGAGCACCGGCAGGGACTCGGCCAGGAGGGAGCAGGCCACGAGGACCATGCCGGCCGTCAGCACCAGGCAGCCGGCCGGCAGGGCGCGCCGGACGCCCAGCCGGCCCATCAGGAGCTGACCGGCGGTCGAGGCGCAGAACACCGAGAAGACGACGGCGCCGGTGACCGCCAGGTTGTGCTCGTCCAGCGTCTCGGCGAGGAAGCCCGGTGCCACCGCGGTGAACAGCCCCATCAGGGAGAAGCCGGCGAACGCGGCCAGCCCGGCGGGCACGAACGCCGCACGCGCCTGCGGGGGGACGACCATGCCCTGAGGGCGCAGCGGCGGGCGGGGCGTGCGCCGCCGCACGGTCTCCGGCAGGGCGCGGGTGACGGCGAAGGCCACGAGGAGCAGCGCGATGTGGACCAGGAAGGGCAGGCGGAGCGGCCACGGCGCGTGCTCCGCCAGGACGCCCGCGAGCAGCGGGCCGCAGCCCAGGCCGCCCATGTTGGCGGCCGTGGCGGCGAACGCCGCCCGTGCGCCCGGCCCGGGCGGTGCCAGCTCCAGCACGGCGGCTGTCGCGGCCCCGCTGAGGAGCCCGGCGGAGAAGCCGGAGAGCAGCCGTCCGGCGAACAGCAGCGGCAGCCCGTTCTCGGCCAGGAAGCACACCGCGCTCAGGGCCGACAGCACCAGTGCGGTCAGCAGCACCGGGCGGCGGCCCAGCAGGTCGGAGAAGTCACCGGCGGCCAGCAGCGCGGCGATCACGCCGAGCGCGTAGACGGCGAAGACGACCGTCACCATCAGCTCGGAGAAGCCGATCCGTTCCCGGTAGAGCCCGTACAGCGGCGTCGGCAAGGTGGTCCCCGCCATGCCGACGGCGAACACCCCCGCGGCCGCGAGGTACCGGCCCCGGGCATGACGTTCCCCCGTGTCGTGAACGGTCACGCCGTCAACCTAGCCGGACGCACGGTCCGGCACGCGTCCACAGAGGCCGCCGCCCCTGCCGGAAGGCCACCGGAGAGCTGCTGGAAGGTCGTTGGAAGGCCGTCATACGGCCGCAGGAAGGCCGTCGGCGGCCCGGAACGGGCCCGGGACCGGCCCGGCCTCCGGACGTGTGAAGCTCCGCTGTGGGCGCGGTTAAGAAATCCTCGATGGACGTGAGGCCCGCGGCCCGCCAGATTGGCAGCGTCCACGATCAGTTTTTCCCCGCCTGGAGCCACCGCCATGAAGGCACTTGTCAAGCAGTACGCCGAGCCGGGTCTGTGGCTGATGGACGTGCCGGAGCCGGAGGCGGGCCCGGGCGATGTGCTGATCAAGGTGCTCCGTACCGGCATCTGCGGCACGGACCTGCACATCAGGTCCTGGGACGGGTGGGCGCAGCAGGCCGTCGCCACGCCGCTCGTGCTCGGCCACGAGTTCGTGGGGGAGGTCGCGGCCGTCGGCGCGGACGTGCCGGACGTGGCGGTCGGTGACCTGGTGAGCGGTGAGGGCCACCTGGTGTGCGGGCGGTGCCGCAACTGTCTGGCGGGCCGCCGGCACCTGTGCCGCTCCACGGTCGGTCTCGGTGTCGGCCGTAACGGCGCGTTCGCCGAGTACGTGGTCCTGCCCGCCTCCAATGTCTGGGTGCACCGGGCCGAGGTGGATCTGGACGTGGCCGCGATCTTCGACCCGTTCGGCAACGCCGTGCACACCGCGCTGTCCTTCCCCCTCGTCGGCGAGGACGTGCTGATCACCGGCGCGGGCCCGATCGGCATCATGGCGGCGGCCGTCGCCCGGCACGCCGGCGCCCGCAATGTCGTGATCACCGATGTCAGCGAGTCCCGGCTGGAGATCGCCCGCAAGGCCGGTGCGACCCTGGCCCTCAACGTCGCCCGGACCGACATCGCCGACGCGCAGCGGCAGCTGGGCCTCAAGGAGGGCTTCGACATCGGTCTGGAGATGTCGGGCCGTCCCGAGGCGATGCGCGACATGGTCGCGAACATGACGCACGGCGGCCGGATCGCGATGCTCGGCCTGCCCTCCGAGGAGTTCGCGGTCGACTGGTCGAAGATCGTCACCTCGATGATCACGGTCAAGGGGATCTACGGCCGTGAGATGTACGAGACGTGGTACGCGATGACCGTCCTGCTGGAGGGCGGGCTCGACCTCACCCCCGTGATCACCGGCAGCTACGGCTTCCAGGACTTCGACGCGGCCTTCGACGAGGCCGCCACCGCCCGCAGCGGCAAGATCATCCTCGACTGGACGAGCTGATTCAGCGGCGGACCCCCGCCAGGTCCCGCCCTTTCCCGACCCGGGGGCCCCGCCCCCTCCCCCAGCCCCGCGACACACCGCCAGGAGAGCCCTCACATGTATGCATCCGTCCGCGACGAGCTCCGCACGACCCTCGACGAGATCCGCACCGCCGGTCTCTACAAGCCCGAGCGGGTCATCGGCACTCCGCAGAGCGCCTCCGTCGCGGTCGCGTCCGGTGACGTGCTGAACTTCTGCGCCAACAACTACCTCGGCCTGGCCGACCACCCCGAGGTCGTCGCCGCCGCCAAGGAGGCGCTCGACCGCTGGGGCTACGGCATGGCCTCCGTGCGCTTCATCTGCGGCACCCAGGAGATCCACAAGGAGCTGGAGCAGCGGCTCTCGGCCTTCCTGGGCCAGGAGGACACGATCCTCTACTCCTCCTGCTTCGACGCCAACGGCGGTGTCTTCGAGACGCTGCTGGGCCCCGAGGACGCGGTCATCTCCGACGCCCTGAACCACGCCTCGATCATCGACGGCATCCGCCTCTCCAAGGCGCGCCGCCACCGCTACGCCAACCGCGACCTGGCGGACCTGGAGCAGCAGCTCAAGGACACCCAGGACGCCCGCCGGCGGCTCATCGTCACCGACGGCGTCTTCTCGATGGACGGCTACGTCGCCCCGCTCGCCGAGATCTGCGACCTGGCGGACCGGTACGACGCCATGGTCATGGTCGACGACTCGCACGCCGTCGGCTTCGTCGGCCCCGGCGGGCGCGGCACCCCCGAGCTGCACGGGGTCATGGACCGCGTCGACATCATCACCGGCACCCTCGGCAAGGCGCTCGGCGGCGCCTCCGGCGGTTACGTCGCGGCCCGCGCCGAGATCGTCGAGCTGCTGCGCCAGCGCTCGCGCCCGTACCTGTTCTCCAACTCCCTCGCCCCGGTGATCGCCGCCGCGTCGATCAAGGTGCTCGACCTGCTGGAGTCGGCCGGGGAGCTGCGGGAGCGTCTCCACGACAACACCAAGCTGTTCCGCACGAAGATGACCGAGGCCGGATTCGAGATCCTGCCCGGCGACCACCCGATCGCCCCCGTCATGATCGGTGACGCGGCCGAGGCCGGCCGGATGGCCGAGCTGCTGCTGGAGCGGGGCGTGTACGTGATCGGTTTCTCCTACCCCGTCGTGCCGATGGGCGCGGCCCGGATCCGGGTGCAGCTCTCCGCCGCACACTCCACGGCCGACGTGGAGCGGGCCGTGGCGGCCTTCGTCGACGCGCGGGGGACAATGGCTGGGTGATCGACCCCCGCAGGCTGCGTATTCTGCGGGCCGTGGCGGACCACCGGACGGTGACCGCCGCGGCCGCAGCGCTCTATCTGACCCCCTCCGCCGTGTCCCAGCAGCTCTCCGCGCTGGAGCAGGAGACCGGCCACACCTTGCTCACCCGCAGCGGCAAGGGGGTGCGGCTGACGGCGTCCGGCGACATTCTGCTGGCGCACGCCAACGCCGTGCTGGCCCAGTTGGAGCGGGCCGAGGCCGAGCTCGCGGAGTACGCGAGCGGGGCGGCCGGCGAGGTGCGCGTGGCGGCCTTCGCCACGGGCATCGCGGAAGTGCTCGCCCCGGCCATCGGGCGCCTCGCCGACCGGCACCCCGGCATCCGGATACGGGTGCGGGACGCCGAGGGCGACGAGAGCCTGCCGCTGCTGCTGGACGGGGAGGCCGATGTCGTGCTGGCCGTCGAGTACCGGGGCGCGCCGCGCGAGGACGACCGGCGGCTGGTACGCGTGCCCCTCTACGCGGAGCCCTTCGACGCCGTGCTGCACGCCTCCCATCCGCTCGGCCAGGGCGCCCACGTCGCGCTCGGCGAGCTGGCCGACAGCGACTGGGTCGGCCCCTACCCCGGCAACCCCTGCCACGACGTGATGCTGCTGGCCTGCGAGCTCGCGGGGTTCCGGCCGCGTCTCGTGCACTCCTCGGACGACTTCCGGGCCGTCGTGGCGCTGGCGGGCGCCGGCGTCGGGGTGGCGCTGGTGCCGCGTTCCGCGCTGCGCGGCATGGAGCTCAAGGACACCGTGGTGCGGCCGGTGACGGGGCCGGCCGCGACGCGGCGTGTGTTCGCCGCCGTGCGCCGGGGGTCCGAACACCACCCGCTGATCCGCCCGGTGCTGGACGTGCTGGCCGAGTCGGCGGCGGGGCTCTCCACGGGCTGACGTCCCGGGCCCGCGGGCCGGCCGGCTGCCGGGCCCGCCCGGCCGGGGTGCTACCGGGAGCGGGGCCCGGCCGCCTGTTGGGCGCCGCCGGCCGGGCAGCGGCCCTTCGCCGGGTGACCCAGGGAGCGTGTCGGCCGACGCCGCCGGCCGGGCCTACCCGGCGGTGGCCCACAGGAGGTCGAGGGCCGCCCGGGTCGCCCGGCTCACCGGGTGGTGGCCGCCCGGTGTCAGCCAGGCCAGTTCGGCGATCTCCGACCGGGGGGCCGGAGTGCCGCGGTGGCCGGCCGTGTAGCAGGCCATGCGGACCTCGCTGCCGTCCGGCGCGCCGTGGGCCGGGGCCCGGACCCTGAACGCCGGGGCGATCGTCCCGGGGAGCAGCTCGACGCCGAGTTCCTCCCGCACTTCCCGGATCAGGGCCTCGTGTGCGGTCTCGCCCGGCTCGGGCTTGCCTCCGGGCAGGTAATAGGCGTCCTTGCCCCGGGAGCGAGCGGCGAGGACCCGGCCGTCCTGCGACAGGATCCACGCCACCTTCTCGATCAACGCAGCCCGATGTCGGTGCCGAAGTAGCGGTCGCCGAAGTCCCCGATGCCCGGGATCATGTAGGCGTTCTCGTTGAGCCGCTGCTCGATGGAGGACGTCACGATGCGCACCTTCGGGTAGCGGCGGCACACCCGCTCGACGCCCTCGGGCACGGTGATCAGGTTGATGAAGATGATGTTCTCCTCGGCGACGCCCTTGTCCAGCAGGAGCGCGATCGTGGCGAGGGCCGTGCCGCCGGTGGCGAGCATGGGTTCCAGCAGCAGGACGTGCCCGTCGGCGATGTCGGCGGGGAGCGAGGTGTAGGAGTGGTGCGGCTGCTTGGTCTGCTTGTCCCGCTGCATGAGGATCTTGCCGATGCGGATGTCCGGGCAGACGGCGCGCAGTTGCCCTTCCATGCTCTCCCCCGCCCGGACGACGGACACGCCGCACACCGGGGAGGCCGGGCGCAGGCCCTCGTAGGTCGCGCCGACGGGGGTGGTGACCTCGTGCTTCTCGTACGGGAGCAGTTCGAGGCCGGCTTCGATCAGCATCCGGATGATGCGTTCGGAGGCGTGGAGGAACTCGTCTCGGCGCGCGCCGCGGTCCCGGGCGATGGTGTGCAGGGCGCGCAGGTGACGGGTCTGGGGAAGCAGGTGGAGGCTGCTGCCGAGGTAGGCGTCGACGGACGGTTCTGTGGTGGTCGGCATGGGGCCGGTCTCCCAACGGTCGGAGGTGAGCGGGTACGGGCGGCGGGTCACTCGGTGGGCGGCTGCTCGAAGGACGGGGGCAGCGCGGGCGTGGCGGTGAACTGGGCGGCCGCGTGGCGGTAGACGGACAGGCCGCCGGTCCGGTCCCACATCCGGCGCATCACGTAGACGAGCTTGGGGTTGTGCTCTTCCTCCTCCTCGAAGGACCGGGCGATGGTCAGCTGCCAGTCCGGGGCCCAGGTCGCGGCGCCGCCCGCGTCCGCCGCCGCGGCGAACGCGGTGTGCAGGGCCTGGAGTTTGTCCCGCTTCGGGAAGTCGGCCAGGGCGAAGACGACGCCGACCATCCCGGTCCAGTAGCAGGTGATGACGTGCCGTTGCAGGTCTTCGGGCAGCCGTGCGGCGATCTGCTCCATGGCGTGCAGGGAGGTGACCAGGTGGAGCAGGACGAAGTCGCCCGGGCGGGAGAGGTACAGCAGGGTCGCCGCGTAGTACAGCTGCTCCCAGCTGGTGGCGACGGGCTGGTCCGCGATCCACGACGGGGTCCGGTGGATCAGCGGGTGCCCTTCCTCCAGCATCCTCGCGTTGCGGTACTGCAGTCCGGAGCGCGCGAGTTCGGGGTGAATGCCCGCGGGCGGCCCGGTCTCGGGAACGGTGCCGACCGCGCGTGCCCACGCACCGAGTGCTTCGCGGTCGGCGTCCCAGGCGCCCGCGATGCGGAGCAGGGAGTCGACGGCCGAGGCGTCCGCCGGCCCCTCCACCGGTGCGGTGGACCGCTCCGGGTGGCAGGAGACGTAGGTGAACGTCATGTACGCCAGGCCCTCGATGGCCATCCACCGGTTGCCGATGTCCAGCGCCCACCCCAGGTGGATGGTGGCGTGCGTGAAAGCGCCGACCCAGCCCGGCAGCAGCGTCGGCAGGTAGCGCCGCAGCACCTCGTCCATGCCGAGTTCGCGTTCCTTGCGGTCGAAGTACGCGCAGAGGGCGGTGAAGTCGCGGCGCCGGCCGAGGTAGTCCTGCCAGGTGTCGTCCGTGATCTCGGACTCGGCGGGCCTGGCGGGTTCCAGGCCGTAACCGTAGGTCGTCAGGGTCGCGTAGCTGTCGTAGTAGTCCTTGATGCGCTCGGGGGTTGCCCCGAGCCGGGCGAGGGCGACCACCGCGTGTTTGACGTGGTTGCTGAGGTGGCCGTTGAACTCGATGTGGTGGCTGCGGTCGTCCAGCAATTGCTCGATCAACGGCGCGTGGTTCACTTCGCTTTTTCTTTCGTGCGTCGGGTCTGTGACAGGTAGATGCCGAGGAGGACGACGGCGGCACCGAGGCAGCGCAGGCCGGACGGCGCCTCCCCCTCGGTGTGCCAGTCGATGAGGACGGCGGAGATCATCTGGCCGCTGATCACCAGCAGCGCGGCGTGCATCGCGCCGACCCGCGGGAACACGTAGCTGTTGACGGCCACGAACAGGGCGCCGAAGAAGCCGCCCAGATACGCGGCCCACGGCGGGGACGCGCCGAACTCCCACTGGCCGAGCACGACGAGGGCCACGGTGAGGAACGCGAACCCCACGGCGTGGTTCCACAGCGAGGACCGGAAGGGGCCGACCGTGGCGCTGAGCCGGCCGTTGACGGCGCGGCTGATGCCGATCACCGCGCCGTTGAGGAGCGCCAGGAACACATAGAGGAGCACGTCATGAACCGCCGAAGATGATGAGGGCGCTGCCCGCGAGCACACAGAGCGCCACCGCGCCGTCCATGGGCACGATGCGGCGCCTCGGGCTGTGGAACAGCCCGAAGTGGTCGGACACCAGCCCGAAGACGATCTGGCCCACCAGCATCAGCGCGATCGTGCCGGAGAGCGACAGGCTGCCGTTCACCGTGATGGCGGCCAGGATGACGGTGAACGCGCCCGGAATGCCGCCCAGGTAGAACCAGCGGGGCACCTTCACCCGCGGGCGTCGCTCCTCCCCGCCTCCATCCCCGGCGCCGTCGCCGCGCCCGCCCCCGCGCCGGAACAGCCGCGAGCCGGCCAGCAGGACGAGCAGGAGGGCCACCGCCGCCCCCAGGCCGTGTGCGACCCACGAGGCGAAGGTGGGGGTGGTGTGCTTGGCCAGCAGGCTGTTGTAGTGGGTCATCAGCGCGAGGAGCACACCTCCCGCGATGCCCAGGACCCAGTCCGTCGAACGTCCGAACACTCCGCCCGCCCTCAGGCCCGCGCCGTCACGGGCGCGATGCGGGCGAGGACGTCGTCGAAGGTGTCGGCCAGCCAGGTGGGTTCGGCGGTGCGGAGCTCGGCCTCGCGGTGCACGCCGTAGGTGACGCCGATCGAGGGCATCCCGCAGGCCCGGGCCATCAGCAGGTCGTGGGTGGTGTCCCCGACCATCACCGCGTCCTCGCCCGGCACGCCCAGTTCCCGCAGGATCACCAGTCCCGACTCGGGGTGCGGCTTGGGGTGGGACACCTGGTCGGCGCCGACCACCATGACGAAGTGGTCCCGGATGCCGGCGGCGGTGAGCAGTGCGTCGGCGCTGGCGTAGAACTTGCTGGTGGCCACGGTGAGGGTGATGCCCTGGTCGCGGAGGGCGGTCAGGCCGTCCGCCACGCCGGGGAAGAGCAGGTCCGCCGCTTTGGGCAGGACGATCTCGCGGAACAGCGACTGGTACTGCCGTATCGCCTCCGGCACCCGCTCGTCGTCGGGGGCGACGCCCATGAGCGATCCGAACGCCCGCTCCAGGGGGAGGCCGATGGTGGCCCTGATGTCCTCGGGGCGGGGCGCTTCGAGGCCCATGGCGGTGAAGGCGGCGGTGAACGTCTCGACGATCCCGCGCGGGGTGTCGACGAGCGTCCCGTCCAGGTCGAAGAGGGCGGTGGTGGTCATCGGCCCTCCTCCGTCGCGCCCGTGGAGCCTTCGGTCCGCAGCCGGGCGTGCGCCACTGCCAGCCGGCCGGCGAGTTCGGCCGTGCTGATGAGCACCGACATGTTCGCCTGGGCGGAGCGGCCCCGGGTCACCTTGTCGACGGCGTGCATCAGGTACTTGGTGATGGCGTTGCCCCGCACGCCCTCGCGCTCGGCGGCGGCCGTCGCGTCGGCGATGGCGGCGTCCACCTCGGCGCTGTCGATCGCGTCTTCCTCCCTGACCGGGGTGGCCACGAGGAAGGAGCCGTGGCCGCCGAGGGCCCAGTGGGCCTCGACCGCGCGGGCGATCACCGTCTCGTCGTCCAGCCGGTGCGGGCTGCGGATGCCGCTGGTGCGGCAGTAGAACGCGGGGAACTCGTCGAACTGGTAGGTGACCACCGGCACGCAGTGGGTCTCCAGGAACTCCATGGTCAGGCCGAGGTCCAGGATGCTCTTCGCACCCGCGCAGACGACGGCGACCTTGGACCGGGTGAACTGGATGAGGTCCGAGGAGATGTCCATCGTGGTCTCGGCGCCACGGTGGACGCCGCCGATCCCGGCGGAGGAGAAGAACGGGATGCCCGCGAGTTCGGCCGCCACGACGGACGAGGCCACGGTGGTGGCTCCCAGGCCGCCCTGGGCCAGGACGACGGGCAGGTCCCTGCTGCTGACCTTGGGGATGCCGGGGGTCGAGGCGAAGCGTTCGATGTCGTCGTCGGTCATCCCGATGAGGATGCTCCCGTTCTCGACACCGATCGTGGCGGGAACGGCGCCGCCGGCCCGGACCGCCGCCTCGACCTTCCGCGCGGTGGCGGCGTTGTGGGGGTAGGGGAGGCCGTGGGTGATGACGTTGGACTCCAGCGCCACGACCGGCGCACCGGAGTGGACGGCTTCCGCCACCTCGTCGCTGAAGATGAGGGGTATGTCGCCGGGTCGGGTGCGGCGGGTGGTCATTCGTTGTGTTCCTTGTCGTCGTTGTCGTGACTGACAGCGGTTGCCGGCCTGCGCCGGCAACCGCTAACGGCGAGCTTCAGGGCGCCGCGCCGGGGCGCGGGTCCCGCGAGGCCGCGCGGGACGCTCAGTACTCGGGGGTCTTGCGCAGCAGTTCCTTGCGCCCCACCAGCTCGGGGACGTACACCTTCTCGTTCCACGCGTCCTGCTCGACCGGTTCGAGCGCGATGGATATGACCCCTTCCTCGCATTCGAAGGCCGACTGCACCGCCCGGGTCACCGCGGCGACCAGCGCGGACTCGCGCTCCTCGCTGAGCGCGACGGGGAAGTGCTTGATGTTGACGTGGGGCAAGGCGATCTCCCTTTCCTTCTCCTGGTACTGGTCCTGCTTCTGCTCTTGCAGTCGGCGTCGCACCGCCTGGAGCAGTTCATCGACATCGGGGTCCCGCAGCAGGCCGTAGTGGTCCGTCCGGAGGGTGATCACGGTCGGGGCCTGCGCGGAGAAGTCACTGCTGTTCTCGATGAACGAGTAGTCGTCACCCTGGGCCTTGAAGAGGGTGATCGGGGCCTTGATCCGGCGTTCCGCCAGTTCACGGAAGGTGTAGGTGAACTCGTAGGTGCGGCGGACGATCCGGACGATCCTCTTCACCAGTTCGGTGTCGAGGCCGCTGAAGGCGGTGCCGATGAAGGCGGCGAAGCTCTCGTCGTCGGTGGCCTGCCGCAGGCACTCCTCCAGCAGCGGCCCGCTGATGGTGCCCGCGAAGACGGAGAAGAGGATCGTCACGAATGCCGGGTTGCGGTAGGACGGTTCGTTTCCGTGGACTTCCGCGTCGACGGCCCTGACCTCGGGCGACCCGGGGGCGATCAGGAACAGGTTCTCCACCCGCTCGCCGGACTGCTCCAGCTGGTGGGCCGCCTCGAAGGCCACGCGGGCCCCGAAGGAGTAGCCCCACAGGGTGTAGGGGCCGGTCGGCTGGAGCTGCTTGATCGCCTTGATGTCCTCGGCGGCCATTTCCGCGATGGTGGCGTACGGCACCTCTCCCTGGTTGATGCCGTGTGCCTGGACGCCGTAGAAGGGGCGGTCGATGTCCAGCCGGGTGGCGAGCAGGCGCAGGTTCATCGGGTAGCCGCCGAGGCCGGGCCAGCACAGGACCGGGCTCTTCGCGCCCTCGTCCCGCAGCCGCACCAGCCGGGAGCTCACGGCGGCCGTGTCGCCGTCGACGCGGCGCGCCAGCTGCTCGACGGTCGGCGACTCGAAGAGCGCCTGGAGCGGCAGCGAGCTCGCGAAGGTCTTGTTGATGCGGTTGATGAGGGAGACCGCGATGAGCGAGTTGCCGCCGGAGGCGAAGAAGTCGTCGCCGACCGAGACGGCGTCCCGCTTCATCAGCTTCTTCCAGATGTCCCCGATCCGCTTCTCGGTGCGGGTTCTGGGCGGGATGAAGGGCCGGTCGGCGAAGTCGGTGTCCGTCCGGTCGTCGGCCCGCAGCGCGTTGACGTCGATCTTCCCATTGGCGGTGAGGGGCAGCCGGTCGAGGACGACGACCTTGTTGGGCACCATGTAGTCGGGCAGGAAGGTGGCCAGGTCCTCTTTGATCATTTCGGCCGGGCCCTGCATGTGGACGACATCCTCCTTCATTCCCTCGCTGCGGATCTGGGCGGGGCTCACCCGGCCGCCGACGAAGAAGTAGGAGGGGCCGACGCGGTCACCGCGCGCCCGCAGGACGGCGGCGATGCGCTTGGCGGCGGAGAGGTCGTTCCCGGTCTCGGAGCTGTAGCCGGAGGACATGAAGCCCAGGCCCTGGTCGTTCATCTGCAACCGCTGGAGGGCGCGGCCGAGGTCGACGTACGCGAGCCAGCCGCGTTCGGGGCGGCTCAGCACCGAGATGCCGAACTGCGACCGGTCGTAGACGCGCTGGTTGATGGCGATGACGTCCTTCTTGCGGACGATGTCGTCGGATATGCGCTCCAGGGTGCCCTGCCGGTAGCGGTACTGGCCGGCGGCCAGGTCGGTGACCTTGCCCGGGTGCGCCTGCACACAGATGTCGGGCGCCGGGCCCGGCCGGTGCGCATCGAGCGGGAGGATCTCGACGGTGCCCAGCCGGTAGTCCTCCGCGGCGCACTCCAGGAGATTCGCCACGGCGGGGTCGAGCTCCGCCGGCTCGCCGGTGCCCAGGCCGTATTCGGGCAGGACCTCATCGAAGAGGCCCACCATATGACCGGTCTCGATCGCCAGGACTTCCTGGATGTTGTTCTTGTAGACGGGTTCGATCGCCCGCTTCTTGCCCATGAAATGGACCCGGAACCGGGGGCCGTCGGCCTCCGGGAGGTCGCGGATCAGCACCAGCCGGTGGTCGAGCGGGTGGTAGTAGTAATGGCCGGAGCGCAGCCCGCAGATCCCGCTCAGCTCCAGGTACATCTGCGTCGCGTAGAGCGACCCGGGCGAGGCGTACCCGTACTTCGGAAGCAGTCGTTCCGGGCTCCGGTACTGGCCGAAGTACCGCAGGATCTCGCCGAGTTCACCCATGGTCAGATCGCCCGGGCTCCGCGGGGGCGCCCCCGCGGTCTCCCGGCCGAGCAGCCGGAGGATGTCGTCCCGCGAGACATCACCGCCTTCGAAGAACCGGTAGGTCTTGCGCGCGAAGACACGCCGCCGCTGCAGCGCCTCCGGTTCGGCACCCGGAAGGACCACGACCGGCTTGTCGGCCAGCTCCTCCGGTTCGCGGGTACCGGCGTTCGACAGCTGCGCCCGCACCTGGAGCTTGCTCTCCTTGGACTGATGGTGGGCGCCGTGCCGGCCCTGGTCCATCAGGGCCGCTTCCTTCGGGCTCAGCTCGACGCAGGCGATGAGGTTCTGGAACCCGGTGCGCCGGTCGTCCTTGACGAGGACCGCCGCGTTCTTGACCCAGTCGTGCGCCTCGATCGCCAGCCTGATCTCGTCCAGCTCCACGCGGAACCCGCGCAGCTTGATCTGGCCGTCGGCCCGGCCGGCGAACTGCACCGTGCCGTCGTCGTTCCAGGAGGCCAGGTCCCCGGTGCGGTACAGGCGGGTCTCGCCGGGGAAGGGGCTCTCGATGAAGCGTTCGGCGGTCAGTTCCGGCCGGTCGAGGTACCCCCGTGCCAGCTGGACGCCGCCGATGTACAGCTCACCGATCTCACCGGCGCCGACCGGGGCGAGGTTCGCGTCGAGGATGTGGTACCGGGTGCGGTGCACGGGGGATCCGATGGGAACCGCGCCCGCCCCCTCGCCGACCCGGTCGCGGTCCACGGTGAACGCCGAGGCGTTGATGGTGCATTCGGTCGGCCCGTAGAGATTGATCAGATCGCAGCCCGGCAGGGCGTCCAGCACCTGCACCGCGAGATTCCGCGACAGGGCCTCGCCGCCGCTGAACACGTGGCGCAGGGAGGTGCAGCGGCCCAGCTCCTCGGTCTCCAGCAGCGCCTGGAGGAGCGTCGGTACGCACTGCAAGGCGGTGACACCGTGCTCGACGACGGTCTCGATGAGCCCCTCGGGGTCCCGGTACACGCCGGGGTCGCCCATCACCACCTTGCCGCCGCAGGCGGGCGCCAGGATTTCCCACTGGGCGGCGTCGAAACTCATGGGCGTCTTCTGGAGGACGGCCGTACCCGGGCCCAGCCCGTACGCCGTCCTCAGCCAATGCATCTGACTGACGACGCTGTGGTGCTCGATCATCACACCCTTGGGCTTTCCGGTACTCCCGGAGGTGTAGATGACGTAAGCGAGGTCTTTCGGCCGGGGCGCGCTCTCCCGGCCCGGGGAGTCGGATTCCGCCGCTTCCCGCACTTCTCGCAGAGTGACGATCCTCGTCCCGGGCGGGGACAGTTCCGTCAGCTTCTCCCGCAGGTGCTCCTGGGCGACGATCATTCCGGCCCGGGCATCCTCGATCATGTACCGGAGACGTTCTTCCGGATACTCGGGTGACAGCGGGAGATAAGCGCCTCCGGAACAGAGGATTCCCCAGGCTCCCACCATGAGATCGAGGGAGGGCTCGACGAAAAGGCCCACGCGGTCGTCCCGCGTCACACCGAGTTTCCGCAGGTGAGCGGCCAGTGCCTCGCTCTTCGACAGCAGTTCTCGGTAGGTCAGACGATCGCGGCCGTAGACGACCGCCGTGTCGTCAGAATTTTCCGCCACGCGCTCCCGGAGCAGATCGGGAAGCGATGCATGGCTGGGCCAATCATTCTGTGCACGGTCGACGTCATCAGCGAATAAGTCAAACACGTTTCCCCCGCTACATGTACAGGTGTTTTCCCCGGCCGGCCCGGCCTCTTAATGGCTGGTCCTGCCCCCCTGGGGAATCGTCACTGTCTCGGACATTGCCGCATACATGGCACACAACCCTCTCGATTTATGCACCACGCACAAGGCCGGGAAGGGCGACATCGAGACACTAAGCGTTGGCCATGGACGGGTCAACGGTGGCCGGAAGGATGACCTGAAAGTTAGCGCTCTGTTTATGCGGCCAACGGCTGGATCACAGCCATGACAGGCCACCGGGTCGGCCTGAACGCGCACCGGGACCGCGCCGAGCAGCCGCTTTGTGCCGCCACGAGCCCCTGCGCCAGCTCGCAAGCCCCTTGCCTCACCGGCCGGTTATCGCTGCGGAGCGGCTACTTCCGGGTGCGGTCGCACCGGAGTACAGCATTCCGTGGCGGAACTCTCGCCATGTTCCGCGCGGTCGCAACCTCTGGGTCGTTTTTCGGCCACAGGATCGCCACCCGGCTTTTTGCGGCCCGGTGAATTCCGCAATTCGGGGAACGGCGGCAGATGGCCGACCGGCTGGGGGAGCCCAAGTCGGCGGCGAACCGGGGCCGCCGGCCTTCTTCACCCCGGCGCTTGGCGGAACGTGGTGCCAGGTCCCGGACACACTCCCGGACAGCGGGCGCGCCGCCGGAGCGACCTGTCACCAAGTGCCGTCCGTCCCCCGTCATGTAGAGGCCCGCCGACGGCCCGAGCCGTGCCGTCATCCCACGGAACCCGGTGAGGCCGGGCGGCCGGGGTGCTGCTCGGGAGGGGGCCACCGCCCTTGTCCCCGCGGGAGGGTGCATTCTCACCCCCGCGCCCCAAGAGCTTCGCACTCGGGGGGCGCACGTCGAAGCCCTTGCGCCAATTACCTTTTTTAAACGATTACTTGACTACCTTATGGTCTGCAACCGCGAGTAATCTCCGAGTAAATGGGCAAGCGCGGTTGCCTGAGTCGGCACAACCGGCGCGCCCGCACCAGGCAATGGCAGGCGTCCTGGCCCGCACGTGAGCGCGGGCCACCAGGGAAGTGATCAGCGTGCTCGAAGTTCCGCTCTGGCTGTGGGCGGCGTTCGCCGCGACGGTGGTCGTCTCCCTGACGGTGGATCTGCTGGCCCACCGCGCGGCGCATGTGATCGGCTTCAAGGAGGCCGCCACCTGGAGCGGCCTATGGGTGGGGCTCGCCCTGGTTTTCGGCGGAGTCGTCTTCCTCGTCCTCGGCACGACGGCCGGGACGGAGTACACCACCGCGTGGCTGCTGGAGAAGAGCCTGTCGGTCGACAACCTGTTCGTCTTCGCCGTGATCTTCGCCTACTTCAGGGTGCCCCGCGCTTACCAGCACCGCGTGCTGTTCTTCGGCGTCATCGGCGCCCTGGTCTTCCGCGGCGTTTTCCTCTCCCTCGGCGTCGCCGTGGTCAGCCGCTTCACCGCCGTCCTGTTCGCCTTCGCCGCCGTCCTCTTCTACAGCACCTACAAACTCCTCAAGAACGACGAGGAGAGCTTCGACCCGGGCAAGAGCTTCGCCGTGCGGCTGCTCCGCAAGGTCATGCCGGTGAGGGACGAGTACGCCGGCGCGAAGTTCTTCGTCAGGGAAGCCGGCAAGCGGGTGGCCACGCCACTGCTCGCGGTGATTGCCGCGGTCGAGGCCGCCGACCTGGTCTTCGCCGTCGACAGCGTCCCCGCCGTCCTGGCCGTCAGCGACGACGCCTTCATCGTCTACACCAGCAACGCCTTCGCCATCCTCGGCCTGCGCGCGCTGTACTTCCTGCTCGCCGGCCTCCTGGACCGCTTCCACTACCTGAACACCGGCCTGGCGATCATTCTCGCCTTCATCGGCGTCAAACTCGTCCTCCAGGCGTCCCACAAGACGATCAGCCCTGGCATCCCGGAAATCCCCTCACCCGTCAGCCTCGCGGTCATCGTGACCGTCCTGGCCGGATCCGTGGTGCTCAGCCTGCGCCGACCGTCCCCCTCCCCCACCGCTTCCGCCTCGACGACCACGAAGGCGGCCTCCCCGTCCGACGAGACGGCCCCCGAGAACCCCGGGCCCGGCGGCAGGGCACGCGCACGGCAGAGCCAGGAACCGGAGGAACCGCACCGCCCGGCGCACTGATCAATGCCCGCTGCTCCCCGGCCCCTCTTTCTCCGACCACAGGACCCAGGGGTAAGAAAATGGGCAACAAACAGCACGAGACCGGGCCTCAGGGACAGCGCCTGTGCCCTGTCTGCGAGCAGCCTCTGACCATGACCATAAAAGGGCGGCGCAAGACGTTCGGAATCTTCGTGCCCGTGTGGACCCCCGGCCGCTGCCGCAACCCGGACTGCTCCGAGTACCCGGAGAATCCGAAAGACGGCCGGCCCCCGGACCGGTGACCCCGCACCTCACCGCACTGTCCGGGGGCGGGGCCGTTGCCGGGCGGTAGAGGGCAGCAGGTGCGGCCCGTCGAGGCCGGCGATGACGGTGCTCGTCTGCGGCTGCGCCTCGGTTATCCGGCTCCAGGCTCAGCGGCCGAGGACGTTGAGGTGCTGGTAGAGCGCCTGATGTCCTTCGGGTATGGGGGGCAGGCCGTCGACGAGCAGATCGTTGTTGTCGCGCAGCGGCTCCCACATGTCGAGGTAGTCGACGTGGTGGTCGGTGCACCAGGACCGCACGGCCTCGCGCAGGGCCGGCGTTCGAGCCTGAGTGAAGCGGGTGTCTGTTCGCTGACGTCTGTCATGGAACGAACAGGTAACCCTATGCATGCTCCTCAGGTCTGCGGGGGCTGAGGTACTGCCTTCGCGACGCCCGGGTACAGTCACCCGATGCCGTGCATCAACTTCCCTCTCACCACCGACCGGCTGATACTTCGTCCGTTCCGCTCTGAGGACGCCGAAGACGTCGGCGACTACCAGCGCCGGCCCGACGTCGCCCGTTTCATGCGGTGGGAACCGCGCGGGCAGGACGACGTCCGGGTGGCGGTGGAGCAGATGACCCGGGAGACCGAACTGGTCTCGGACGGGGACTGTCTCAGCCTGGCGGTCGTCGAGCCGGGCGCGGGGACGGTCGTCGGACAGGTCGAGCTGGTCCTGCTCAGCGCGGAACACCGCCAGGGCGAGCTCGGCTGTGTCTTCCACCCGTCCTACCAGGGCAAGGGCTTCGCCACCGAGGCCGCGTTCGCCGTCCTGCGTCTGGGATTCGACGCACTGGGGCTGCACCGCGTGATCGGCCGCTGCCACGCGGACAACACCGCCTCCACCGGCCTCCTCGAACGGCTGGGCATGCGCAGGGAGGCCCGTTTCCTCGGAACGGAGTTCTTCAAGGGGGCATGGCGGGACGACCTGGTGTACGCCATGCTCCAGCAGGAGTGGCGGGCCTCGGCCGCTCGTCGGAGCGCCTCACCCGACCCGGACCCGGAGGACACCGGCACCCGTCGCTGAGTGCGGTCAATGAGCGACCCGACGCCGGCACCTTCCGCAGCCCCCTGCGCGAGGCCCTCTGCCGGCCGACCTTCAGCAGTAGTTCCTGTTGCGGGAGAGTGCATCGCTCACGCGGACGGGGGTGGACCCGGTCGCTGGTCAGGCCCCTTGTCTGCGGGACCGCCGGGGGGTGCTTCGCCGGGGGCGGGGGGCCGGCGCATGCTGAGCACGACGGACGCGGCCAGGATCGTGACGATGACCGCCAGGCTCACCGGGGAGGGAATCTCCGGGATGTCGGAGCTGATCATCTTGTGGGACGCCTGGAGGATGAGCTTGACGCCGATGAAGGACAAGATGATCGCCAAGCCGACGTTGAGGTAATGAAAGCGATCCAGGAGGCCGGCGAGCATGAAATACAGGGCCCGCAGCCCCAGAATGGCGAAGGCGTTGCTGGTGTAAACGATGAAGGCGTCGTCGCTGACCGCGAGGACGGCCGGGACGCTGTCGACAGCGAAGATCAGGTCGGCCGCCTCGATCGCGGCGACCACCGCGAGCAACGGCGTGGCCACCCGCTTGCCGGCCTCGGTGACGAAGAACTTCATGCCGGCGTACTCGTCCCGGACGGGAACGATCTTCCTGAGGGCGCGCACGGCGAAGCTCTTACCAGGATCGAAGGTTTCCTCTTCGTCTTTGAGGAGCTTGTAGGTGCTGTAAAAGAGGATCGCGGCGAAAACGAACAGGACGGCGGTGAAGCGGCTGACCACGGCCACGCCGAGGGCGAGGAAGATGCCACGGAAGACCAGGGCACCGATGACGCCGAAGAACAGGACGCGGTGCTGATAGGCGCGGGGGACCTTGAAGTAGCTGAAGATCACCGCGAAGACGAACAGGTTGTCGACCGACAGGCTCTTCTCCAGCAGCCACGCGGTGGTGTACTCCGTTCCGGCCGTCGTGCCGAGGACGAGGAAGACCACCGCGCCGAAGATCAGAGCGAGGCCGACCCACAGCCCGCTCCAGGTGACGGCCTCCTTGAAGCCGATGACGTGCGCCTTGCGGTGAGCCAGCAGGTCCACGGTCAGGGACACCACCACCGCCACGGCGAATACCGCCCACAGCCAGAGCGGGACATCCAACACGCCGACCACTCTCCCGTTGCCGGCGCCGCGCCGGCCCTCATACAGCAGTTTGCGGCAATTCGCTGCGAACGGCGCGGCCGGAGCGCCGTGCGGGGGTGGCGCGGCTCCGGTCGGCTCCCGGGCCCGCTCGCCGGGGGTGTGCGGGAGTCCGTCGAGCATCTGCCGGCCGAGGCCGTCCAGCGGGCGCAAGCCACGGCCGCGGGGCCGGCCACCGGATGCCGGGGCCGGCTGGGGTCCAGCCGACCGGGCCCGTGGGGGACGTGTCTTTCCGGCGGTCCGGTCGCCAGGTGGCCACCAGGGCGACAGACTCTGGCCGTGTAGGTGTTCCCGAGGCGGTCATGCTGTGACCGCCTCCCTCCTCGTCGAGGAGGTCCTCGACGAGCCACAGGAAGCCTGGACGCTTCTTCGCGCCCATGATGTCCGCGGCCCGGCGCAGACGACGCCCGGCGAGCCCTGCGTCCGCGCCCACGTCCGTCAAGGTGAAGCAGTTCCAGGAGGCGAACCGGCAGTCGGCCCAGCGAACGGCGATGCCCGGAAGATCGCGCACATCCGCACCCGCATCGCGGTCGAGCACCTTGGCCCGCCGGACCGCAGCGAGCTGCGCCCCCACCGCGTACGCGGTGGGGGCGCCCGACGGCAACGGGAGAACCGGGACAAGAATCAGCAGAGCTGACGGTGTCACATGGTCCAGTGCTGATACGGGTTTCCGTTCCCGCCGTACTGGTGCAGGTACGCGTTGCCCTTCGCGTTGGAGTCGATGGCCTTCCGGTTCTGATAGTTCATCAGCGTGTAGACGTTGTCGCGCACGTTCCTCATTTCCCACCACTGCTTGGTGTCACCGGAATTGCACGCGGTGGCGTAGAGGTCGTCCTTGCCCGGCCCCTTGCCCGAGAGGCAGAGGCCGGTCTGGCTGCTCTGCAGCATGACCCCCAGCGAACCCTCATGGCGGTACCAGCGCTGGTAGGGGTTGCCCCCGTCACAGCCATGGGTGTAGACACTGCCGGCGTTGTTGCCGTCCAGGCACAGGCCGGTCTGCACATTCTTGATCAGTCCGGGAGCGTCGCCCGCTGCGGACGCCGTGGTCGGAAGCGCCACGACGGTCGCGCAGGCGAAAGCGAGCAGGCCGATGAGGCCGGTTGTCCTCTTCATGGTGGTCTCCTGATATCAGTCGGTGATCTTCATGCCTTGATGCATGTTCAGTACGTCGACCACATCGGTCATATTGATGTTGCGGTAGCACGGGACCGGCGAATTGTTCACCGCCGGATTGCTGCAGGTGGTCCCGTTTCCGATGCCGGAGCTGATGAGGCCCCTGGCCACGACGGTGTTGTCGACGTTGCGGCTGAAGACAGGACCGCCGCTGTCGCCCTTCATCGCGGTGATGACGTTGGGCACAGTGTTCTTCAGGGTGTACACCTCGGTGGTGACGCTGAATTCTTTGTACCGGGTGAAGTGCCGGCCCTCCGCGACCTTGAGGTTGCAGACCTCCCCCGACAGGGAGCCGGAGGCGCACAGGTACTCGCCCACGTAGGAGTGCGACGCGCGGTTCACCTTCACGATGCTCTGGGGCTGCCGGTAGATCGGCTGGCCGGCCCAGGCCGTGAAGGTGTGCAGGTTGCCGCCGTGCGTCGGAATGAGTGCGGTGTCGTACTTCTCCCAGCTGTCCGAGATCGAGCCCACCTTGGTGTCCTGATCGCCGGCGTACCACTTCTTGCCGGAGCCTGATTCCTTCTCGCAGTGCGCGGCGGTCATCAGGTAGTCCATGTTCCGCTGGGGCCACGAGACGACGAAGCCCGAAGTGCAGATCGGGCCGCCCTTGTAGCGCCCCCGGAGCAGCATGCCGCCCGAGTGCAGGGGTTCGTCCTTCTCACGGGAGTCCAGCGTCGTCGACACCTCGGTCACCGTGCCGGTCCACGGCACCTCGGGGGCCACGCTGCGCGGGGCGGAGCGGGCCGCGCCGTTGACGCGCAGCGGTTCGCCCTGGAGGAGGAGCCCCGATCCGTCGGCCCGGGCGCCGGCCGAGTGCACGGTGGTCGGCTGTCCGTCGATGGTGAGCGGCTGCCCCATGACCTTGCCGGCCGCCTCCTTCAACTCGCTCCTGTTGTACGGAGCCGAGCGCAGCTCCACCCGTACGCCCTTGGCGCGCTGGGGTGCCACGGCCGCCTCGACCTGGTCCGCATCGCCCTTGTGGTACAGGGTCACCGACCGGTCCTCGACGGACACGGTGAGGGAGGAGAAGGCCGGCGAGTCGCCGAGCGCGTCCTCGATGGCGTTCGCGGCCTCGCTCAGCGGCTTCTGCGCGGCCGCCAGCCCGCCCCAGGAGGCGAAGCCCGCGGGCGGCTTGTTGTCGGCGGCCTCGGTACCGCCCGCGGCGGCGGGCGCCGGCTCGGCGGGGCGGGCCGACGCCTGGGGGCCGGCGGTGAGGGCCGCCGCCGTGACGACGGCTGCCGCCGCCGCGTACGCACCGGCCCTCCAAGCGCGGCGGCTCAGCGACGAAGAACGGGGCGAGGGGTGCTGCGGTGACGGTGAACTGCGCACGGGCTTCCTTCCAGCTGCGCGGTCTGCTTGCGCACATCAGCCTTCCACCGCGCGCCAACAGTGCCCTAACAGTCCGCTAACAACGGTCCGTAAGCGCCGGCCACACGCGGCAAGGAGGGTGTGCAGTCAGTGATCGAGGAGGCGCAGCAGCCCGTCCGGGTCGGGCTCGGAGGCCAGGCTGCGGGCGTAGAGGCGTACGAGGTCGTGCACCGCGTAGGAGCGCGGGCCCGATTCGATGACCAGGTGGGTGGCTGCGAGCTGATCCAGTGCGGTGGCGGCCCGGCCGGGAGGGCAGTCGGCGAGAGTGGCGGCCGTGCTGGTGTCGAGGGTGGGGCCGGTGTGCAGGCCGAGCTGTCGGAACAACCGGCGGGCCGGGCCGGGCAGATGCTGGACGGTGAGGCCGAGGGCGGTGGCCACACCGGCGCCCTCCACGTTCAGCAGGTCCAACCTGGCTTGCTCGTCGGCGAGTTCACCGGCCAGGGCGGCCAGGCCGCCTGCGTGCGGGCGGGTAGCGAGGCGGGCGGCGGCGGCGCGCAGGGCGAGGGGCAGCCCGTCGCACAGGCCGGCCAGGTGCACGGCGGCCTCGGGTTCGGCCGCGACGACGTCCTCGCCGAGGACGGCGGCGAGCAGCGCGGTGGACTCGGCGGCCGGGAGTTCGGCGAGCGGAACGGGACGGGCCGCGTCCGAGGCGACGAGCCCGCCGAGGCGGTCGCGGCTGGTGACGATGGTGACGCAGTCCTCCCCGCCGGGCAGCAGGGGGCGTATGTGCTCGGAGGCGCGGGCGTTGTCGAGGACGACCAGCATCCGGCGTCCGGCGGTGAGGGCGCGGTAGCGGGCGCCCATGGCTTCGGGGGTCTCGGGCATCGCCTCGGCCGGAACGCCGAGCGCGAGCAGGAATCCACGGAGCACCAGCGTGGTGTCGCGGGCCGGGGTGGAACTGTAGCCACGCAGGTCGGCGAAGAGCCGGCCGCCGGGGAAGTCGGCGCCGTGCCGGTGCGCCCAGTGCAGGGCGAGGGCGGTCTTTCCCACCCCGGCGCTTCCGGTGATCAGGGCGATGGGGCCGGGCGCGCCCACGGTGGCCCGGTCGAGCGCGGCCAGTTCGGGCTGCCGTCCGGTGAAGCCTCCGGGCCGGCGTGGCAGCAGCTGCGGGACGTCGGCCGCGGACACGGTCGTAGGAGCCGTCAGAACCGCCGCGGCCGTGGGGGCGTCGTCCTGTGGAAGATCGGCCCGCAGGAGAGCGGTGTACGCGTCGGTGAGCACCGCTCCGGGATCGACGCCGAGCTGATCGGCCAGCAGCAGCCGGGTGCGGTGGAACCAGTCCAGCGCTTCCGACTGCCGGCCGGCTCTGCCCAGGGCCAGCATCAGGGCCGCGATCAGCGGCTCCCGCAGCGGGTGCGCGACGGCCTCGGCGCGCAGCACGGCTGCCGCCGTACCGTGCTCGCCGAGCCGCCCGTGGGCGCCGGCCAGTTCCTCCACGGCGACCAGCCGCAGTTCCTCCAGCTCGTGCGCGGCGGCCTCCAGCGCCCGGCCGCCCACCGTCCCGGCGAACGCGGGGCCCTGCCACAGCCCGAGTGCCTCGCGGAGCAGGGCCACGGCCTCGCCCGGCTCGTGCCGTGTCCGGGCGAGCCGGAGCAGTTCCTCGAAGCGGCGGGCGTCCACCAGTGTCCCGGGGTCGGGCAGCCGCAGGACGTACGCCCCGCTCCGGGTGGCGAGTTCGACACCGTGAGCCGCTGCCCGGTGCTCGTCGAGCAGGGTCCGCAGCCGGCAGACATGGCCCTGCACCACGGTCCGGGAGTGCCTGGGGGGTTCCTCGTCCCACAGGGCCTCGGTGAGCCGGTCGACGGCGACTTCCGCGTTGGGGCGCAGCAGCAGCATGGCGAGCAGGCTGCGGCGCTTGGCGGGGCCGAGCGGGAGAGGTTCTCCGCGCTCCGACACCACGGAAACCGTCCCCAATACACGGAACTCCATGCAGCCTTCCTTTTTCTGCCTACTCACGGCACATCGCCGACTTGCCGATGTCCGGCCTCGGCTGCGGCCCGGGGCGCACAGCCCTCGACGGTGCGGGAACGCGACCGGCTCGCCCGCGAGGTCCACGAACGAGGGTGTGGATTTCGCGGTGCATTCCCGTAATGTGACCATCTTTGCCGGGCCCGCTGATGTCCCGCACACGTGCGGCTGATGTCCCACTCACGTCCGGCGGCGCTCCGGCTCCGAGCCGTCAGTCGCGCCGACGCACGGTCACGAACGGACCGTGAGCCGCCCCAGCGCCGTGTCGTACCGTGCCCGCAACCCCTCGTCCGCCGATACCCGCAGCAGCGCACCGAGCGCCCGTACCGCGCCGCCCTCGTAGCCGGAGGACTCGGCCTCCCGGGCCGCCAGGTCGAGCTGCCGGATGCCCTCGGCCTCGTCCCCGAGGCCCAGCAGCGCCTTTCCCCTCGCCATGAACAGCAGTATCCGGGCACGTCGGCCGTGCCTGGTCGATCGTCGAAGGCGAGGGCCTCCTCCACGCTCTGCACGCGCGCGATCTCACCGCCATCGTCAAACCGCTTGACAGATGATTCTCATTCTCCTGCCAGCCAACGCGCGTCAGACGCCCTAGGCGACCCGTCAGCCCATGCGCCCGGGGCGCCGACGCGGTCAGCGAGCATGATCTACCGGTGCTCCCGCATCCACCCCCGTCTCGATACTGTTCCCTGGTCCGGCGACGCAGTTCGGGACACCTGATGGCCAGTCAGCAAAGCCGGCATCAGACCCGCCAGAGGTCGCCGCAGGCCGCCGGAGCCCGCCAAGGTCAACTATCACCCATACCACTGCTGACCTGCGAAAACACAAGTCAGCGGTCTATCCGCCCAACATCCGAGGAGCCCCGCATGAAAATGCTCATCAACGTCGCCGAGACCGTCGTCGCCGATGCCCTGCGGGGCATGGCGGCCGTGCACCCCGAGCTGACCGTCGATGTCGAGGGGCGCGTCATCGTCCGGCGTGACGCGCCCGTCGCCGGCAAGGTGGGGCTCGTCTCGGGCGGTGGGTCCGGGCACGAGCCGCTGCACGGGGGGTTCGTCGGGGCCGGGATGCTCGACGCCGCCTGCCCCGGGGAGGTCTTCACCTCGCCGGTTCCCGATCAGATGGTGCGGGCGGCCGCCGCCGTGGACAGCGGCGCGGGGGTGCTGTTCATCGTCAAGAACTACACGGGCGACGTGCTCAACTTCAACATGGCCGCCGAGCTGGCCGAGGACGAGGGCATTCAGGTCGCCAGCGTGCTCGTCAACGACGATGTCGCCGTCGTCGACAGCACGTACACCGCGGGCCGCCGCGGCACCGGTGCCACGCTCTTCGTGGAGAAGATCGCGGGGGCCGCCGCCGAGGAGGGGGCGCCCCTGGAGCGGGTGGAGGCCCTCGCCCGCCGGGTGAACGAGTCCTCGCGGAGCTTCGGCGTGGCGCTCGGCGCGTGCACGACGCCCGCCAAGGGCTCCCCCACCTTCGACCTCCCGGACGGGGAGCTGGAGCTGGGCGTCGGCATCCACGGGGAGCCCGGCCGGGAGCGCCGGGCGATGATGACGTCGGGGGAGATCGCGGACTTCGCCGTGGACGCGGTCCTCGGCGACCTGCGGCCGAACGGGCCGGTACTGGCGCTCGTCAACGGCGCGGGCGCGACCCCGCTGCTGGAGCTGTACGGCTTCGCCGCGGAGGTCCACCGGGTGCTGCGCGAGCGCGACGTGCCGGTGGCCCGGACACTCGTGGGCAACTACGTCACCTCGCTCGACATGGCGGGGGCCTCCGTGACGCTGTGCCAGGTGGACGGCGAGATGCTCCGCCTGTGGGACGCGCCGGTCCAGACACCCGCCCTGCGCTGGGGCCGCTGACTCCCCCTCCCCCGGAACGGGCTACTCCTGAAGGACGACCCTCCCCAGCACGGTGGTGGTCAGCCGGAAGGTGTCCGCGTGGATCAGGCGGTGGCCCACCGGGTGCGCGACCCCGCCGGCGGTGACCGTTCCGGTGGCCGTCGTCGGGTCCGTGCGGTAGGTCTCGTGCTCCTCGATCACGAGCCGGTACAGCGACAGGACCGGCAGCTGCGGCGGGGGCGGGGTCAGCACGCCCGTCCAGGCGAAACCGGTGCCGCGCTGCACGCAGCCGAGCGTGACGGCGGGCCCGGTGGCGGCCCAGTCCAGGTCGCCGGAGCCTAGCGCGCGCCGCTGGATCGTGGCGGTCACGCGCCGGCTCGCCGCCATGCCGGGCACCCCGGGGCCCACCAGCTCGCCGACCTCGTCGACGGTGACCGGTCCGCTCAGTTCGACGCCGATCCGGCCGTCCTCCGTCATGGCGGCGGTGACCGTGCGGTCGGGCACGAGCTGGGAGAACTCCGCCGTGACCACCTTCGACAGGTGGAGCGGATCCACGGAGTGCGGCTGGTAGCGGGCGAGGGCGAGCCGCACGTAGGGGAAGTAGGCGGTCCCGCCGGCGGTGGGGCCGAGGTCCACGTCGATGTCGCAGCGCCACAGCTTCTGCCGCTTGTCGTAGACGGGTTCGAACGCCACGACCGTCACGGCCTCCGTAGCCCCGGCGACCGGTTCGGCGAGGGCGACATCGGCGGCGGTGAGCACGGCGTTGGGGAAGTGTTCGGCCGTGGGGCGGGGCAGGGCGGTGCCGTCCGCCCATACGGGGTCGATGCCGTACCGGGTGACCAGCTCGTCCGGCAGCCGGGGATCGGTGGCGCCGCCGGGGTCGAGGACGACCGCGAGGAGCTCGTCGTCTCCCGAGGAGAACCAGGGGCGGCCCAGGTGGACGCGGAGGCCGGCGTGCCGGCGGACCTGGGTCACCCGGTGCGCCTGGTGGTCGACGGAGCGCTCCCAGCCGAACGTGGGCACGAGGTGGCGGACCAGCGGCGGTTCGGGCCGCCGTGAGCTGGGGACGGGCCAGCCCTCGCCCGCCGGGCCCGCGCTGCCCGGGCCCCGCCGGGTGATCAGCTCGGGCCGTGCGGTGATCGCCGGGTGGAAGTACTCCCGGAACCGGGTGGTCGCCACGGGGGTGTAGGTGATGTTGCGGTGCCGGGTGTCGCGGAACTCGTGCCGGATGCCGAAGCGCTGGTTGTCCAGGCCGCGCAGGATGGTCACGTCGCCGGCCCGGTCGTGGCCGTCGCTCTGCCGCGGCACGGACTCGGTGACGTCGTCGGTCCACTCGGTCCAGGTGGCCTCGATGTCGATCCGGTCGGTGCTCGCGGAGTGCGTGCGGACCTCGCCGCCGACGTCGGCGAAGGTCTGCTCGGCGGCGCGGCCGAACCGCAGGTTTCCGCACTCGGGGGCCTTCAGGGGCTTTTCGACGGCGTGCACGAGGGTGAGCTCGGTCCACGGGGTGATCAGCCAGTTCTCGCCGTCGGCGGAGGCCGCCGTCAGCTCGTCCTTCTTCGCCTGGGGCAGGCCGGTCGCGGGATCGTTCCACAGCTTCGACGCGGTGAGCAGCTGCCAGGCCCGGAAGAGTTCCAGGTCCGCGACGTCGATCCGGCAGCTCATCCTGACCGTCGCGAAGGTGGACTTGGGCAGGAAGACGGTGAGCTCGCGGTTGAGCGGCCCGCCCCACACCGGTGACCGGTCCCCTTCCACGATCTTCAGCCGGAACGGGCGGGCCTGGGGCCACGGCCCGGGGAAGTCGTAGGTCTCGTTGGGGTTCGCGCCGGGCAGGCCGCGCAGGGACACGCCGCGCACCGGCACGTCGGGCAGGTAGGGCAGCACCAGCTCGCCGTCCTCGTGGACGATGTACTCGCCGGGCCGGAGGCCGTCGCCGCGCGGGACGGGCAGCCGGGTGAGCGGCACGGTGTCGTGGACGTTGTGCTTGGCGACCCGGATCCGCGGCCGGTGGACGAGGTCGGGGTTCTCCGCCCGGCGGACCACCGGGTCGAGGTAGGTGCCCTCCTCCCGGGAGGCCGCCGCGAAGTACCGGGCGCGCACCGCGGCCGGCCGCTCGGGCCCGAAGGCGGCGTCGTAGGCGCCGTGTTGCTCGGCCATCTGCAGGGAGCTCTTGGGGGGCGACACGTGACGTTCGTCGAAGGAGCGGTAGCGCCGGTCGAGGCCGTCGACGGGGCTCTCCCGCTCGTGGTCGGGGACCTGGCCGTTGCGCTGGGCGGCCCACTCGTCGGGGCGCAGCGGCGAGCCGTCGTCCGTGACGGTGGAGCGGATCACCATCCGGGGCTCCGACTCGCCTTCCAGGAAAGCCCACTTGGGGACGGTCACGGGCGGCGGAACGGGCTCCCAGCGCCGGTAGGTGTGAGGGGCCGTCGCTCTCCCCTCCAGGGTGCCGGCCGGGTCCGTGCCGGGGCCGAGGCTGTTGCCCGCGAGGTCGACGAGGCGGGCGCGCAGCCGGTAGGTCCGCCCGTAGCGCAGGGGCGGCAGGGTGCCGGGGGCCGGCCGGAACTTCGTGTCCAGGGGGAAGTCCGCGGAGACCTCCGGGTCGGGCACCTGGGGCCGGTTGTCGGCGCCGATGGTCCGGCCGGGGAGCGGGGCGGCCAGGGACCAGCCGTGCCAGCCGAACAGCGCCTGGTGCACGTAGAGGTGGTCGGCCCGGGTCCGGTCCTGGGTGACGGCGCCGGCCTTGACGTGGCCCTCGTCGGGGCGCACCTGGAGGGGCACCGGTGGCGCGCCGGGCCGCCGGAGGGCGTAGGAGCCGGTGCGGGCGCACAGCGGGCGCCAGGCGGTGACCCGCCCGGTGCGCCCGTCGACCAGGCCAACGTCGACGCGGTAGCCGCGGACCAGGTGGGAGGCTTCGAGCACGGCGGCGGCCAGGGGCGCGCCGTCGGGGTCGACGCCGGCGACGTGCCGCGCGTCGTGCTCCATCTCCCGGGCCAGCAGCGCGTCGCGGCCGTCCAGGAGAACGGTGATGCCGGCGCCGTGGAGCGCCGGCGGAGCGGTGACCTCCGGGGCCGTGCTGCCCTGGTGTTCGGGGTCGGTGGAGCCGGCCGGGGTCTGCTCGACGATGCGCGCGAACTCGACGTACTTCATCGCCGCGCCGTCGAGGTCGAGGTCGGTCAGGAGGATGTCGCCGCTGCCCAGGCCGAGCATCCGCCGCCCGTGGAAGCCGTCGTCGGTCGCGTACGGCTCGCAGCGTGCCCCGGCGGCGTAGCGCAGTTTCGTCCAGGGGCGCAGGCTCTCGTCGAGGTTGAGGTGGCCCTGGTCCGCGGCGAACACCACGCGGGCCTGCCACTGGTCGGCGAGGCCGGGCGGCGGGGTGACGAGGAGGTCGGCGGCCAGCCCGAAGCGGCGCAGCAGTTCCGGGTAGTCGGCGAGGAGGGCGCAGGCGTCGTGGAAGTCGAAGTCCGGGCGCTCCGGTGGGGGCGGTGGGGGTTCCTGGCCGGCGGCGCGGGGGGTCGTCGGCGGGGGCGTCCGGTCGTAGAAGCGGTAGAGCTCGGCGAAGTTGAGCATCCCGGCCCGGCTCAGGTAGTCGGGCCGGGTGCGGTCCATGAAGCGGGGCCGGTAGGGGTCGGGGGGCGCGGCGCCGGGGCCGCTGTCGCCGCGGCCTTCGAGCAGCCCGTCGACGAGGGGGTAGCTGCCGGAGACTGTTCTGGCGAGTTTCCTGATGGGCTCGGTGAGGGGCACCAGGAGGTCGAAGACGTCGGGGTGGTCCCAGGTGGGGACCGGTGCGGCGGCGGGCGGAGTGTCGGATCCGCCGTCCGGCCGCGTGCCCTCCGATCCGCCGCCGGGGAACGCGCGGCTGCGGGCGGTGGTGGTCACGGCGGTCTCGTACAGGGCGTCGACCTGCCGGTGCACCGCCTGGCCGGGGAAGGAGCGCAGGGTGGGCGGGATGCCCTGGGCGAGGAAGGCGGCGGTGACGGACGTGGGGGCGGCCACCTTGGTCTGCGGCGGGAAGAGGGCGCGCCACAGGTCGTTGTCGGGCGGTGGGTAGCGGTCGGGCTGCACGGTGGTGGGGACGGTGGCGGCGGCGCCGCCGGGGCCGCGGAAGGCCACCTGGAGTGCGGGCAGGTACGCGGTCAGCAGGGTGCGGGGCCACTGGAGGAAGCCGGGGAAGGCGCTGAGGGCCGTGCCGCCGGTGAGTCTCGGGGTGACCAGTACGGTCAGCCGGAGCTTGCCGTCGGCGGTCACTCCGTCGGGCAGTACGGTCCACCGGATCGTCTCGGGCATGGTTCAGCTCACTTCCGCGAAGGCGGTGCAGTACTCGTCGACGGGGACGCGCCGGGTGCCGCTCACCGGGTCGGGGTAGGGCGCCATCATCTCGGCGAAGGTGGGGGGCCGGGGGGTGTCCGCGGCCTCGGTGGCGGCCCGGCCCGGCAGGGCGGGGGCGGGGGGCCCGGAGCCGATGAACCGCTTCTCGCACTCGATCGTGACCGACTGCGACCAGAAGCCGATGTGGATGCTGATCGTGATCCGGGCCCGGCCGTAGACCGTGCCACCGGCCGTCTCGAATTCCAGGGCGAGGTAGATCTCGATGGAGGCGGAGACGATGCCGAGGACGTCGACCTCGCCGCGGGCCCTGAAGTAGCCGGTCAGCCGGGCGGTGCCGGTGGCGAGCTCCAGCCGGAAGTAGATACCGGCCATCACGGACAGGCTGCCGCTGGCGACGCCGAGGTTCATCGACAGGGCGGCGCCGAACTCCAGGGCCGCTTCGAGGACCGCCACGCGCTCGGGGGTGATCACGATGCCGAAGAACCCGCCGCCGCCGAGCATCGAGACGGTGAGACGGAAGGGTGCCTGCCGGGTGCAGAAGGAGAACGACGCCTCCAGCGGCTTGCCGACGAACGGCAGGTCGAGGGACGCGGCCAGGCGCAGGTTCTCCAGGCTGAACACGCCGATGGCGAGGTTGGGCAGGGGAAGGGCGTAGGTGGCGACGATGCCCGAGGGGGTGACCCGCAGGCCGGGCGGGTCGCTGAAGCCGTCGATGGGGATGAGCTTGCGCAGGGTGTCGACGAAGGCCAGCGGGCCGATGAACTTGATGCCGCGGAAGACGATCTCGACGTCGAGCTTCTTGCCGGCGCGCGCGGTGAAGCGGACGCGCTGGAACGTCAGCTCCATGGCCTCCATCACGGGGGGCGCGAGGACGAGGGTGAACTCTTCGAGGGTGCAGGTGATATCGGCGCCGGCGGTCAGATCGGGGCGCAGTGATCCTCGCAGGTCGACGGCGAGGGAGAACCGTCCGCGGGCCGGGTCGGGCCGGAAGATCGGGGTGGCGGAGGCCGGTGGCCAGGGCTGGATCTCGGGGTTCCACTCCAGCCGCGCGTTGACGGTCTCGGGGAGTTTCGCCCCCCGCGCGGCGGCCAGGACGGCGTCGCGCAGCGACAGGGCCCGGCCGGCCGCGCTGGTCCAGGTGGCGACCTGTTCCTGGGCGCGGACGAGCAGGGTGCGGACGCCGGGGTCGGCGTCGGGCGGCAGGGTGTCGAGGAGGGTGGTGAGGGCGGTGGCGAAGGCGTCGAAGGCCCGGTCGATCTCCTCGATGGTGCGGGGGCCGGGCGGGTCCTGGGGCCGCCGGGCGAGTTCCTGGGCGAGGAAGGCGGCGATGGTGTCGACCAGCGTCCGGGCGCTGTCGAGCACGCGCTGGGCGGCGGGCGGGTAGCGGCCGGGCTCGCGCTGGAGCAGTTCGCGGACGCGGCGCAGGTCGGAGAGGAAGCCGGTGACGGCGCTGATGGTCTCGGTGAAGAAGTTCGGCACCTTCAGGGGCTCGTTCAGCCCGTCGATCTTTTTGATCATTTCCTCGAGCGGGATGACGCCGAGCAGCTTGGCGCCCAGTGCCTTGAAGAAGTCCGCCGGCCGGAACCCGCCGTCCGCGAACGTCTGGAGGGCGTCGGCACCCGGGCCGCCGGCGATCGGGCCGGTCAGGCGCGAGAGGCCCGCGACCACCATGCTGGGGGCCACCAGCCCGCCGGAGCGGTCGCTTCGGGAGGTGAAGTCCATCGTCAGCGGCTGGAGCACGTTGAGGAAGACCTCGCCCGCGTTGGCCGCGCGGCCCGCGCCCGCCACCTTGCTGAAGCCCGATTCCGCGTACCGCTTGGCGTAACTGACGGGGACGGTCCCGGCGTTGCCGCTGAGCGCTCCGGCCGCGGGCACGGTGGCGGTGGCCCAGCTGAGCTGGGGGATGAAGTGGGCCTCGCCGGGCCCCGCCGGGCCCGGCTGCGCCAGCCCCGGGGGTGCCGCGACGCCCCACACGAGGGTGGCCACGTCCAGGCGGGTGTCGTCGGGCTTGGTGGCGGGGGCGAGTGCCACGGACTGCCCCTGGAGGTCGGCCCGGGTCCGCTCGGGAGGGTCGGCCGGCGCGTCGGTGGCGGTGGGGAGCGGGGAGAGCCTGTTGTACCCCGCTACGACCTGGGCGAGGGCGCTCCCGGTGCTCCGGGTCTCCGGGACGAATTGCAGCGGGGTGCGGAACTCCACGATCCGCCCGTCGTGGTCCACCGCGGTCACCTTGAACCGGAAGGGGTCCTCGGCCCGGGTGGCGGGGAAGAACTCCACCGCTCCGGTCGGGCTGCCGATGAGGTTCGGGGTCACGAGGGTGTCGATGCGGACGCTGGTGAAGGGGAAGAGGACGTTGGTGAGGTCCCCGGAGCCCCCCGGGCCCCCGGGCAGCGGCGTCTTGACGTCGTAGGTGCGCAGCGGCTGCCGGACCAGGACGAAGAACCGCTGGTGCAGGTAGGCGGCGCGGGGGTCGTCGAACTTCCGCTCGGTGACCTTGACGAGCGCGGCCCGGTGCCCGAAGGGGCACAGGAAGCCCTCGTAGATCAAGCGGACGTAGTGGTCGCGGCCCATCGTCGCGCGGTGGCGCCACTCGGAGAGCGGGATCCCGGGGGGCCGGACGGGCCACGCGCCGAGGCTGTCGAGCCAGCCGCCGACGGCCGACAGCATCAGGTTGTCGAGGTCGACCGGCCTGGTGCCGGGGCCCGGTCCGGTGGTGAGGTCGACGATGTGCGCGCGGTCCTGGGAGGACATCGAGACCCGGAATTCCGGGGGCGGCAGCGGGGGGCCGGGGGCCCGTTCGCGGTTCCAGACGGCGCGGGCCGTGGGGGCGTCCGTCCTGGTGTGCCACAGCTCGACCCGCTCTCCGGGCCGGGGGTCGTCGATCGCGGCCCGGTGGGTCCAGCGGGCCTTCTGCGACGGGGACAGCAGCAGCCGGTAGGGCAGTTCGACGCCGGTGAAGGGGTGGTCGGGGTCGGCCAGCGGGTCCTGGGGGCCGGCCGCCGCTCGTGGTGCGGCCTCGCCCCCGGAGGTGTGGGTGATCTCAGCGCCGGCGGCCGCGGCGGCGGCGAGGGTGGCCTCCAGGCCGTATCCGGCGCTCAGTTCCGCGGTGGTGCGCAGCAGCCGGACCAGGGCGGTGGCCCTGGCGGTGGCGTCGCCGCCGGTGGGCGCGGGCTCGGCCAGGCGGACGGTGGCTGTCGGAGCCGCGGGCTCGCGGGCGGCGTCGAGGACGCGCAGCGGGAGCCGCTGCATGGCCTCCAGCAGGCCGGCCTCGCTGTAGGGGATCTCGTCGTCCTCCCCCACCTCGAAGACCAGGACGCTGCGGCCGCTGATCAGGGACCGGAGCGGCAGGTCCCTCGGCTCGCCGGGCGCCGTCTCGTCGACGGCCTGTTCGAGGACGTGCTGCGGTCCGAAGGTGACGACGAGCAGGCCGTCCTGCCGCGGATCGGCCCGGATCAGGCGCCGGGGGCCCGGCCCGCTGTGGAAGGCCAGCCGGAGGAAGCCGAAGGTGAGGTCGAGGAGATCGGTGCCGCGCAGCACCCGGACCGGAGTGGGAGTACTCATGTCGCCCCCCGCGGACGGACGTTCGAGGAGGCGCGGCCGGTGGGCCGCGCCTGTGCCGTCCCGGGTCAGCGGACCGGGCCGGGTGTCTGTCCCCCATGGCTTACCCCGAACAGCCCACACCCAGTTGGGCCGAACGGGTCATAGAATGCGGTCCTCCTCCGCGGTGCCGTGTTCGCCGTGTCCGCCGCATTCTCCGCGAATTCCCGCTCAGCGTCCGAGGGAGCGCTTGAGTTCGGATTTGTTCATGGACGAGCGGCCGTGGATATTGCGGCGCTGGGCCTCGGCGTAGAGCTGGTCGTAGGTGGGCCCTTCGGCGCCGCTGTGGGAACGCTGTCCGCCGCGCTTGGACGAGGACATGTCCTGCGTCGAGGACTTGCTGGCGGTGCGGGATTCACCCGAGCGAGCGCGTTCCTTGTTCACCGTGCGGGCCGCGATCTCCTTGGCCCGTTTCGTGCTCTCGCCGCGGTCCTCCGCGCTTTCCTTGATGTGCTCGTACTGCCGTTCACGCTTGGGGCTCGAACCTCGGGGCATGGTCATCCGTCCTTGTCCGCGCCGGGTCGGCGCTCGTGAAAGGTGTCTTTTGCGGTGCGCGTACCCGCCCTGCGGCCGTGCACGGGCCGCGAGGCGGGTCGTTTCACAGTTCGCGCAGGGCCGGGAGCAGGTCGTCGGCGGCCCATTTGAGATAGGACTCCTGGTGCTGCCCGCCGATCTGCACCAGGGCGACCTCGGTGAACCCTGCGTCCGTATAGGCGCGTACCGCCTCGACGAAGTCCTCCACCGCGGCGCCGCAGGGGATCGCCTGCGCGATCTCGTCCTTGGTGACGGACTCGGTCGCGGATGCGAAGGCCTCGTCGTGGGGCAGCTCGGCGTTGACCTTCCAGCCCAGGCCGGACCAGCGGAACTGGTCGTGGGCCCGGTCGACGGCCGCGCCGTGGTCGGGGTCGTAGCAGATGGGCAGCTGGCCGACGCGGGGCTTGCCCGCGCCGCCGTGCCGGTCGAACGCCTCCAGCAGGTCCGCGCGGGGTTCGGTGGCGATGACCAGGTCGGCCAGCTCCCCGGCGACCTTGCAGGAGAGCTCGCCGGAGACGGCGACGCCGATGGGCGGCGGGGTGGCGGGGACGTCCCAGAGCCGGGCGTGCTCGACGTCGTAGTGCGGGCCGTGGTGGTTGAGGGTGCGCCCCTCGAAGAGGGCCCGGATGATGCCGACGGCCTCCCGGAGCTTGTCGATGCGGACGCGGGCGGAGGGCCAGCCGCCGCCGACAACGTGCTCGTTGAGGTTCTCGCCCGAGCCGAGCCCGAGGCGGAACCGCCCCTCGGCCAGGAGCTGGACGGTGGCGGCCTGCTGGGCGACGACGGCCGGGTGGTACCGGGTGGTCGGGCAGGTCACGTACGTCATGAGCGGGATCCGCGAGGTGGCCTGCGCGGCGGCGCCCAGGACGGCCCAGGCGTTCGGGGCGTGGCCCTGGGACGCCAGCCAGGGGAAGTAGTGGTCGGAGGTGACGGAGAAGTCGAAGCCCGCCTCCTCGGCCATCACCACATGGTCGACGAGGTCCCGGGGGCCGGCCTGCTCGGTCATCATCGTGTAGCCGATTTGCACCATAAAAGGCAGGTTCCCCACTTGCGGAGGAAGAAACCCCGGGGCGACCGCCTCACGTCCCGCCGGAACCGGCAGAACCGCCCGAACCACCGGAACCACCTGGAACGCCGGAACCGCCGGTCCAGGCAGAACCACCAGAACCGGCAGGACCGGGCGGCTCAGGTGTACCGGCAGATGCCGCCCGTCCCCTGGGCGGGGGCGCCGGGGGTGTCGGGGGCCAGCACGCGGACGTCCGCGCCGGTGAGCAGGGCCGCCCGGACGGCGACATCGGCCAGCCGGGCGCGGACGGCGGGGCCGCCGCCGTTCGGGACGAAGTCTTCGCTCCGCTCGAAGACGTCGGTGGGCGCGGGGCCGAACCAGGCCGTGCGGGCATCCCGCGGGTCGTCGGTCACGGCCAGCGTCGCCACCCGGCCGCCGGCCAGGGCGCCGAGGGTGTCGTGGACGCCTTCCACCGCGTGGCCGCCCGGGGCGCGCTCCTCCGCGAGCCTGCGCAGCAGCTCGGCGGTCTCCCGGCGCCCGGCGCCGGCGGCCTCCGCCGCCACCTGGGCCGCCCGTTCCCCGCTCGAACCGTCCTCGCTGCGGCTGCCGCTGACCTGCCCGACCGCCACGCCCTGGCGGACCCGGGGCGACAGGTGCTTCGTCAGGTACTGGCGCGCCCGGACGTCGCCGGCCAGCAGGAGCACCCGGGCGGACACCTCGTCGAGGGCCTTCTCCAGGGCCTCGGCGACGGCGGTGGCGTTGTGCTCCCAGGAGTCCTCGGCCCGGTGCTGGAACCGCATCTGGGGGAGGCCGCGGCTGCGCAGGATCTCGTCGTCCGGGCCGGTGACGGTGCGGCGGACGGGCTCGGTGGCACCCTCCGCGTAGAGCAGGAGGTCGGCGCCGGTGCGGTCCACGACGGCGACGACGTGGGCGGGGTGGTCCTGGCGCCACTCCAGCAGGGGCAGCAGGTGCGGCAGGGGCCCGGCCTCGACAAGGTCGCCGCGGGGCGGCCCGGGCAGGTCGACGACGTGCTTGACCTCGCCGTCCGCCGCGAAGGCCGCGAGGACGCCGGTGCCCGGCAGCGAGTCCAGGACGCGGTTCGTCAGCGCGTCGAGCGCGCGCTGGTCCGCGCCGTCCTTCGCCAGCCGCCCGGCGAGGCCCCGCCAGCGGGAGGCGGCCTCCCCGGCCTGCTGGGGGCGCACTTCGCGGTCGAAGTACACCGACACGAAGGGGCCCCGCGCGTCCAACAGGTCGCGCAGGGTGCCGGGGGCGGTCTCGGTGGCGCCGGCGACAGCACTCTGGGTGGCAAGGGTCATGGGGATCTCCTTCACCGGAACGGGCGCGGTTCCCTCGGGTGACGGCGGCCCCCCGGACCGGCCGCCCCCTTCCAGCTGAGCAGACGCGGCGGCATCGCGCCAACGGTCGGGAGGCCACCCGTGCGGCCCAGCGGTCGTTGCGCGTGCGAACAGCAGGGATAGCGGGAGGCGGGGACGGCGCCGCCAGGGGAATTGAGCGGTCCTGCTCACCAAATGAACGAATTGGCCGATCGACTACCCGGGGCCGACCATTTCAAAGATCGAATGTGGGGATTTTTTGTTTGATCGGGCCACGCTGCCCATTACCATTCGTCACGTTGGCGTATCAGAGTGTTGACCCGGTAGCGTCCTGGGGCACGAGAGAGGCCCCGGCAGGCCCCACCGGGCGGCGGGCCCCTCCCCCACGTCCCGTTCGCTTCGACCCGGAGGGCGCCATGCCTCCTGACCCTGTTCCGCCGCAGTCCTTTTCGGTGCGCCTGCCACAGCGGATCGACGGTAACATTCCGCGGCTCGGGCCCGCTGGAACTTGGGAAGTGCATGACCTGGCGGTCACCGTCCAGGCGGGAGTCTTTCTCGCCCTGCCCGTGCTCGTGCTGATTCTGATCTCCCTGCCGGCCGCGCACCCCGTCGCCCTGGGGGTATTGCTCGCCGCGCTGCCGTCGGTGAGCCGCTCCCGGCTGCGCTACCGGCGCCTGCGCGGCATCTGAACGCACGACCGGCCGAAAGGGTTACCCCCAAGATGATCCCGAACGGCGCGGGCAGGCCCACCTGCCACAACCCGTCATGTTCCCGGCCCGTGGCACCGTCCAGCGGTTCGGGGCGGCCGAGGAAATACTGCAGCGACGCGTGCCGCAGAGCCTTTTACAAAGGAAATGCGGCGGGGCCGTCGCCGGAGGCCGAGCGGCACGACGCTTATGTACGGCAGATCGTCGAGGAACTGGCCCTGCGGGTCGACCGGATCCGGAATCTGGCGCACGCCGACCGCACCGACCTCACCGGTTCCGCCTCCTTGCGGACGCTTTCCCTGGCCCTGCTGCAGAGTTCCGCGGAAATGGCCAAGGACCTCCAGGACCTGGACGCGGCGGTCGTGCAGCAGGCGCGCGACCGGGGCGTCAAGGTCGGCGACATCGCCAAGTCCCGCAACATCAGCGCCGACAAGGTCAGCCGCGACTGGCCGGCGGACAGCATCGACCGCCGTATGCACCAGCGGCAGCAGCGCCCCCGCCCGCCCCGGCCGCGCACCGGTTACGGCGGCGGCAGCCCGCTGAACGACATGTTCCTGCCGGGGCAGCACCTGGCCGGCCCGGGCCCGGACCCCGATGCCGACCGGGAGGGGCACGACCCACCGGACGGACGGCTGCGCGGCCGGCCGCGGCGCCGTCACCGGGCCGCCACCCGTGCCACCCGGCCGCCCCGCCGCGGTCAGTCCGCGATCGGCACCGCCCGCCCGGTGACCCGCACGCGCGGGCCACCAGGGTCCAGATCGGCCGTCAGATCGCCGGGGCTGACGCTCCTGCCGCGCGCGACGGCCGCGGACGCCCTGCGCGAGGGCCGGCCGGCGACCGTGGACGCGCCGCGGATCGCGGACGTCCCGGTGCGGCTCGCGCGGCACCGCGGGCGCGGCGTCTCCCCCGCCGCCCGCGCGGTCGTCACCGAGCCGGCGCGCCACTTCCCGCCGGGGCCCGGCGACGACGGCTGACGCCCGCCCGTGCCACGTGGAGCACAGCGCCGCCCACGGTCGCGTGGGGCGTGCATCCTTCCCGTTTCCCGGGGAGGAGGGCGGGGCAACAGCGCACCATGGATCACTCGAGCGCGCCCGTTCTCGAGGCGCTGGCCGCCTACCACGCCGAAGGACAGACTCCGTTCACCCCACCGGGCCACAAGCAGGGGCGGGGCACCGACCCACGGGTGCTGGCCGCGCTCGGGGACGCCGTCTTCACCCACGACATCCTGGCCACCAGCGGGCTGGACGACCGCACGTCCTCCCACGGCGTCCTGGAGAAGGCCGAGGAGCTGATGGCCGACGCCGTGGGGGCCGAGCACACCTTCTTCTCCACCTGCGGCAGTTCCCTGTCCGTCAAGGCCGCCATGCTGTCGGTGGCGGGCCCCCACGAGAAGCTGCTGATCGGGCGCGACGCCCACAAGTCGGTGGCCGCCGGGCTCATCTTCTCCGGCGTCCGGCCGGTCTGGGTGGACCCGCAGTGGGACCCCGGCCTGCACCTGGCCCACCCGCCGTCGCCCGAGACCTTCGAGGCCGAGTTCGAGCGGCACCCCGACGCCATGGGCGCACTGGTCACCAGCCCCACCCCGTACGGCACGTGCGCCGACCTCACCGCCCTCGCCGAGGTGTGCCACCGCCGGGGCAAGCCCCTCATCGTCGACGAGGCGTGGGGGGCCCACCTGCCGTTCCACCCCGGGCTGCCGAAGTGGGCGATGGACGCCGGAGCGGACGTCTGCGTCACCTCGGTGCACAAGATGGGCTCGGGCCTGGAGCAGGGTTCCGTCTTCCACCTTCAGGGCGACCGCGTCGACGCGCGCAAACTCAAGGCGTGCGCGGACCTCCTGGGTACCACCAGCCCCTCCGTCCTCCTCTACGCCGCCCTCGACGGCTGGCGCCGTCAGATGGCCGAGCACGGCCGGGCCCTGTACGACCGGGCCCTGGCGCTCGCGGAGGACGTGCGCCACCGCATCGAGGCCATCGACGGCATGCACGTCCACGGCCGGGCCGACTTCTGCGCCCCCGGCAGGGCCGTGGACCTGGACCCCCTCCAGATCATCATCGACATCTCCCCGCTCAAGACCACCGGCTACCGCGCCGGCGACTGGCTCCGCGCCACCCACGGGGTGAACCTGCACGTCTGCGACCACCGCCGGATCAGCGCCCAGCTCACGCACGCCGACGACGAGGAGACCACGGGCACCCTGCTGACCGCCCTGCGCGCGCTGGCCGAACACGCCGCCGAACTGCGCCCCGCCGCCGAAGTGGCGGTGCCGGAGCCGGAGCAACTGCGCCTGGAACAGGTGGCGCTGCCCCGGGACGCGTTCTTCGACCGCACCGAGGAGGTGCCGTGGGAGAAGGCCGAGGGGCGGATCTGCGCGGAGTTGCTGACGCCGTACCCGCCGGGCATCCCCGCGGCGCTGCCCGGCGAGCGTCTCACCGCCGGCGTGCTGCGCTACCTGCGCACCGGGGTGGAGGCGGGCATGGTCGTCCCGGACGCCGCGGATCCCCGGGTGCGGACCGTGAAGGTCGTCGCGGAGTCCTGAAGGCCCTGAAGGCGCAGACGGCGTCAGGGCCGCCGGGACGGCCCCCGGACCGCGTCCCGGCAGCCCGCCGTCCACGCCTCGCCCAGTTCCCCGGCGCCCGGCCGGAAGGCCCCCTCGCTCCCCGCGTGTTCACCGCACTCCGCCTCCGCCGTGTCCCGGCTCCGCACCGGGGCCACGGCGTCCCACCGGGCGCACGGACTCGATGCAAGCTACACATGATCACTGTCGTACGCTGCTGTCCAAGCACTTTTCCCGGGGAGCGGACATGTCCACCACCGCAGATCACACATCAGGGGGGCACCGCCCGCACCTCCGCGAACCGGACCGCATCCGCGGGCTCCTCGACGCCGTGATGAGCGTCGGGCACGGGCTCGAACTCCCGCAGGTGCTGCGGGGCATCGTCCAGGCGGCGGTCACCCTCACCGACGCCGAGTACGGGGCGCTCGGCGTGGTCGGCGACGAGCGGAAGCTGTCGGAGTTCCTGCCCGTCGGCATGTCCGACGAGCTCGCGGCGCGCATCGGCCGCACCCCGTGCGGCCGGGGCATCCTCGGTGAGCTCATCCACAACCCCGCCCCGCTCCGGCTCACCGACCTCTCCCGGCACCCGCGCAGTTACGGCTTCCCCGAGCACCACCCGCCGATGCGCACGTTCCTGGGCGTGCCCGTGCGGGTCCGTGACGAGGTGTTCGGCAACCTCTACCTCACCGAGAAGCGGGGCGGGGCCTTCGACGAGGACGACGAAGCCCTGCTGACGACCCTGTCCATAGCCGCCGGCGTGGCCATCGACAACGCCCGCATGTACCACGAGAGCCGGCGCCGCGAGCTCTGGCTGGAGGCGCTCGGCGAGATCACCCGCAGCCTGCTGTCCGGGACCGGGGCCGACCAGGTGCTGCATCTGATCGCCGAGCGGGCCATGGAGGTAGCGAACGCCGACCTCGCCGCCGTGCTGCTCCCGGCCGCCCCGCCGGGCGCGGGGCTCACCGTGGAGGTGGCCCACGGTGACGGCGCGGACCGCGCCCTCGGTCTGCCCGTCCCCGCCGAGGGCTCGCTGGCCGGCCTGGCGGCGCGCACCGGGCGGCCCGTGGCCAGTGCCGACGTCCGGTCGGACCCCCGGGCGCACCCGCTCGGCGACCCGGCGCAGGAGGCGCACGGCCCCACCGTCGCGGTGCCGTTGCCCGTCGAGGCCGGGGGGTCCGGGGCGCTGCGGCTGAGCCGGCGGGCGGGCCGCCCGCCGTTCGACGACACCGAGGTGGCCCTCATCTCGGGCTTCGCCGACCAGGCCGCCATCGCCCTCGAACTCGCCCGGCGCCGCGCCGAGTCGGAGGAGCTGGCGGTGCTCCACGACCGCGACCGGATCGCCCGCGACCTCCACGACCTGGCGATCCAGCGGCTCTTCGCCACCGGTATGACCCTGCAGAGCGCGACGCGGCTCATCGAGCGGCCCGAGGCCGCCGAGCGCGTCGGCCGGGCCGTGAACGACCTGGACGCCACCATCCAGATCATCCGGTCGACCATCTTCGGGCTGCGCACCACGGGCGGCGGCCGGGGCGGCCCTAGCCTGCGCCGGGATATGGCGGAGACCGCGCAGGCCGCCGCCCGGACCCTCGGCTTCCCGCCGTCGCTGCGCATCGAGGGCCCGGTGGACACCGACGTGCCGGCCGAACTGGCCGAGCAGGTGCTGGCGGTGGCGGCCGAGGCGCTGAGCAACGCCGCCCGGCACGCCCGCGCCCGCCGGGTGGACATCGTGCTCGCCGTGACCGACCGGGTCACGCTGACCGTCACGGACGACGGCGTGGGGGTGGGCGGGGAACACGCCGGGCGTCCGGCCGCCGGCCACACCGGCGGCCTGGCCAACATGCGGGACCGGGCCGCACTGCACGGCGGCACCCTGACGGTCGGGGTGCCCGCTCCGGCGGGCGGCACCCGCATCGTCTGGTCGGTGCCGCTCCCCGGCTGACGGGCCGGCTACAGGCCCTCGCGCCGCTCCTGCTGCCCGCGGACCCGGCCGGCGATCACGGCGGCCTGGACGCGGCGGCCCACGCCCAGCTTGGCCAGCAGGGTGGAGATCCGGTTCTTGACGGTCTTCTCCGCGAGGAAGAGCCGGTCGGCGATCTGCCGGTTGGTGAGGCCCTCGCCGATCAGCTCCAGGATCTGCCGTTCCCGGGGGGAGAGCCGGTCCAGCTCCGATGCCTGCGGGGTCTCGGGCTCCCGGGGGCCGCGCAGCCGTGACATGACGCGGGAGGCCGTGCGCGGGTCGAGCATGGACTGGCCCGTCGCCACCGTGCGGACCGCCGTGACCAGGTCCGATCCGTTGATCTGCTTGAGGACGTAGCCGGCCGCGCCCGCCATGATGGCGTCGAAGAGGGCCTCGTCGTCGTCGAAGGACGTCAGCATCAGGCAGGCCAGCTCCGGTGTCCGGGCCCGCAGTTCCCGGCAGACCTCGATGCCCTCGTGGTCCCCGCTCCCCTCGCCCTGCCCGCCGAGCCGCACGTCGAGGATCGCCACGTCCGGGCGGGCGGCGGGCACCCGGGTGAGCGCCTCGCGGCTGTCGGCCGCCTCCCCCACGACCTCGATGTCGGGTTCGGCTTCGAGGAGGTCGCGCACGCCGCGCCGCACCACCTCGTGATCGTCGAGGATGAAGACGCGCAAGGGCCGGCCGGAGGCGGTGTTGTTGTCCATACGGTGCAGTATGTCCCGGTCCCGCGGGGCCGGGAGACCGGGGGCCGCCTCCGGCAACGGGGTCAGCTCACACCGCCGTACCGCGCGGCCGGCAGGGCCGAACGGCCCTGGGGATAGGGCCGTTCGGGCCCGGCCGGACGGTGCGACACTGACGCGTCCCGCCCGCCGGACGGACGGAAGTGCTGTGCCCAAGTGAGGAGACACCCACCCGTGACCACCGTCGACGCCACGTACCACGCCCTGCTCGCCCGGCACGACGCGATGCGGCTGCGCCGGCGGCTCCTCTCCCCGGCGCAGGGCCCGGCCGACGCGGCCGGCGCGCGCCCGGCGGCGGACTCCTACGACGGCGTCGCCGACCAGCGGCTGATCGTGCAAACCCTCGAACTGGTCGCGCCGCTGGACGAGTTGATCGCCCACCTCTATGACGCGATGTTCACGCAGTGGCCGTTCCTGCGGTCGCTGTTCCCCGAGTCGATGGAATTCCAGCGCAAGCACCTGGAGCAGGCGTTCCGGTACCTGATCGAGAACCTGCACCGGCCGGAGGAGGTGACGGCCACCTTCACCCGGCTCGGCCGCGACCACCGCAAGCTGGGGGTGCGGCCGGCGCACTTCCGGACCTTCGAGGTGGCCCTGTGCAAGGCGCTGCGCCGCTCGGCGGGCCCGCGGTGGCACGATGCCATGGAACGGGCCTGGCTGCGCATGGTGCGCTTCGCGGTGGCCGCCATGGTCGAGGGCGCGGAGGCCGCGCTGGGGGAACCGCCGGCCTGGCAGGCCACGGTGACGTCCCATGAGATCCGGCGGCCGGGCCTTGCGGTGCTGCGGGCGCGTCCCCACGAGCCCTACCCGTACCGGGCGGGGCAGTTCGCGTCGGTGGCGTCCCCGCTGCTGCCGCAGGCGTGGCGGCAGTACTCCCTCGCCTGCGCCCCGCGGCCGGACGGCGAGCTGGAGTTCCATGTGCGGCTGGCGGGCCGGGGCGGAGTGAGCGAGGCCCTGGTGAGCCGCACCCGCGCCGGTGACACGCTGCGCGTGGGCCCCGCGGACGGGCCGATGACGCTCGACGACGAGCTGACGCGTGACGTGCTGCTGGTGGCGGCCGACACGGGCTGGGCCGCGGCCAAGGCGCTGCTGGAGGAGCTGGCCGCCCACCACAAGGACCGGCGCGCGGTGCACCTGTTCCTCGGGGCCCGTGACGCCTCGGGGCTGTACGGCACCGAGTCGCCGGCCGAGATGGAGCGCCGGCGGCCGTGGCTGCGGGTGACCCCGGTGATCGGCGAGGGCCCGGGGGCGGACCGCTACGGGCCGCTGGCCGACGCCGTGGCGCGTCACGGCGACTGGTCCGGGCACATCGCGTTCGTCAGCGGGCCGCCGGCGATGGTCGGGGCGACCGTGGCCCGGCTCGCGGGTGCGCACCTGCCGGTGTCGCGCATCCGGCACGATCCGCTGCCCGACGGCCCCTTGCCGGCCGTCGCCCCCTGACCCCGGGCCCGCCGCCGGAGCTCCCCCTCACCCGACGGCGGCGGGCCCGGTTGCTCCCGGCGTCACTGTGCCGGGATCGCGTCCACGGTGGGGGCGACGACGCCGAACAGGTCGGTCACGGTGGTCAGGGCGGCCGTCTTCAGGGTGGAGGCGGGCAGGACGGTGCCGTCGGGCGCGGTGAGGGAGCGGGTGGCGGTGGCCTCGGCGACGACGGTGGGCCGGTAGCCGTGGTGGAAGGCTCCCTGGGCGGTGAAGGTGACGCACATGTGGGCCATGAGGCCGGCCAGTATGAGGTCGCCGCCGGTGCCGACGCCCAGGTCGTCGAGCGTCTTGCGCAGGTCGGTGCGGTGGAAGGCGTCCGGGTAGTTCTTGACGACGACCGGTTCGCCCGCGGCCGGGGCGACCTCGTCGCTGATGGCGCCGATCCGGGCGCGGATGTCGTACGGGGTGCCGTCCCCGCCGTCGTGGACGATGTGGACGACGGGCCGGCCGGCGGCCCGGGCGCGGGCCAGGAGGCGGGCCCCGGCGGCCACGGCGGCGTCGGCGCCTTCGAGGGCCATGACGCCGGTGCGGTAGGTGTTCTGGAAGTCGATGAGGATCAGGGCGGACTCGCTCAGCCGGGGCAGCCGGTCGTCCAGTCCGGTCACGCCGCGCAGGGTCGTGGAGGGGCGCGGGGAGGGCGTCGTGTTCATCGGGGGCCTTTCGGAGGGTGTGCGGGCACGGCCGGGCGGCCGGCCCGGTGCGGTCGGTGAAAAGGTGAGGGATCGGGTCAGGTGGTCGTGGCGCGGCGGAAGCGGCGGCGGTAGGCGGCCGGGGTGGTGGCGAGCCGGCGCCGGAAGGAGCGGTGCAGGGTCTCGGCCGAGCCGAACCCGGCGGCCGTGGCGACGTCGCCCAAGGGGCTGTCGGTGCTCTCCAGCAGCCGGCGGGCGGCCTCCACGCGGGCGGCCTCGACGTAGGCGGCCGGGCCGGTCCCGGTCTCCTGGGTGAAGATCCGGGCGAAGTGCCGTTCGCTCAGGCACATCCGGGCCGCCAGTGCGGCCGCCGACAGGTCCTCGCCGAGGTGGTCGGCGATCCACGCGCACAGCTCGTCGATGTCCCGCCGGGAGGTGGCGGGGCGGCTGAGGGGCACGGAGAACTGGCTCTGGCCGCCCTGGCGCTTGAGGTACATCACCAGCCGGCGGGCCACCGCGAGGGCGGTCTCCTCACCGAGGTCCTCGGCCACGAGGGCCAGGGCGAGGTCCAGGCAGGCGCTGATGCCGGCCCCGGTCCACAGTCTGCCCCGGTCCGTCCGCACGAAGATCGGGTCCGGGTCGACGGTGACGGCCGGGTGGGCGGCGGCGAGCTGGGCGGCGGTCGACCAGTGGGTGGTCGCCGTCTTCCCGTCCAGCAGCCCGGCGGCCGCCAGCACGTGGGCCCCCACGCACACCGACGCGACCCGCCGGGCGTGCGGCGCGGTCGCCGCGACCCAGGCCACGACTTCCGGGTCGATCCGGGCGACGGGGCCCAGCTCGCCCGCGTCGACCGCGCCGGGCACCAGGAGGGTGTCCACCGCGGCGCCGACGTCGTCGAATTCCAGGTCCGTGACCAGGCGCACCCCGGCGGAGGTGCGGACCTCGCCGCGGCGGGGGCTCGCGAGCCGGACGTCGTACCGGGCCCGGCCGGGGCTCTCGCCGTTGGCCAGGGCGAACACCTCGGCCGGGCCGGCGACGTCGAGGAGGTCGACGTCGGGGAAGACCGCGATGACGACACGGTGCGGAAGGGGCATGTCCTCATCCTCACCGGGGGCACCGGCGTCCGCAATGACGATTCCCTGTCACATCCGGACACGGGCCGGTCAGGGGCTCACACCGAACAGCCGGGCGGCGTTGTCGTGGCAGACCGCGCGCAGCCAGGCGTCGCCGAGCCCCAGCCGCGCCAGGGACTCCAGGGCGTGGAGGTAGGGGTAGGGCAGGTTGGGGAAGTCGCTGCCGAAGAGGACGCGGTCCTGGAGGTCGGCCAGCAGGGGCAGCGCCCCGGCCGGGAAGGGGGCGGCCTGCTCGGAGAAGTCGGTGAAGGCCATCGTGGTGTCCAGGCGGACCTGCGGGTAGCGGGCGGCCAGGGCCAGGAACTCGGTGTACTCGGGCATGCCCAGGTGGGCGACGACCAGGCGCAGCCGGGGGTGGCGGCGCAGGACTTCGCCGATGGGTCCGGGCCCGGTGTACGGGCCGGGTGCGGGGCCGGAGCCGCAGTGCGTGACGACGGGGACGCCGGCGTCGGCCAGCAGGCCCCAGACCCCGTCCAGCAGGGGGTCGCGGGGGTCGTAGGCCCCGACCTGGAGGTGGGCCTTGAAGACGCGGGCGCCCGCTTCGACGGCCCGCTCGGCGCAGGGGAGCGCGTCCGGCTCGGGGAAGAAGGTGGCGGTGTGCAGGCAGTCGGGGGTGCGGCGGGCGAAGTCGGCGGCCCAGCCGTTGAGCCAGGCGGCCATGCCGGGCTTGTGGGGGTAGAGCATGGCGGTGAAGGCGCGTACCCCGAAGGCCCGGAGCAGGGCTGTTCGTTCGTCCTCGGCGGCCCGGTACGCGATCGGCCAGGGGCGGCCGGTCAGCGGGCCCGCGGCGTCGAAGTACGCCCACACCTTGTCGAGGACCCGCGCGGGCATGAAGTGGGTGTGCACGTCGATCAGGCCGGGCAGGCCGAGGGCCCGCCAGAACTCCCGGACGCGCCCGGCCTCGTCCGCGGGGGCCGGCGGGACGGGGGACATCGGCTGAGCTGTCATGCCGTCATCCTGCCACCGTCCGCCCCGCCGGCCCCGGGCGCCTTCTCGGGCCCTACCGGCTGGAGTTGAGGGGCGAAGGGCTGCCGTCAGGTGGTGAGCAGGTGGTCCAGCAGGGGGCTGCTGAAGACGCGCGCCGGGTCGTGGCGGTCGAGGACGGCGACGGCGTCCTCCCAGCGGGAGCCGGCGCCCCGGCCGGCGCGGAACGCGTCGGGCCAGCCCTTCTCGATCAGGGGCCGGTCCGTCCAGGGGCCGTCCTGGCCGAAGGCCCAGCCCTTGGACCACTCCGGGCGCAGCTGCGACCAGCCGCTGTAGTGGGAGAGCGCCCACTGTTCCAGGCCCCGGTGGAACTCCGTCGACCCCACCGTGCCGGGGAAGGTCGTGGAGTTGAACCAGACGGCGGTGTCCCAGTCGGGCCGGTCCTCGCGGAACCGGGCCGGGGAGAGGATCGGCGGGGCGCCCGCGGCGCCGCGCCCCCCGCCGTCGGTGCCGGTGATACGGATGTCCACCAGCCCGTTGACGGGGAACACCCCCCGTTCGGCATAGGCCGCGAGGTCCTTGGTGAAGCGCTGCCAGAAGTCGTGGACCACGCGCTGCACATCGGCCCGGGCGCACAGGACGGTCCAGCCGGCGAAGAAGTAGCGGAGCGTCGTCGGCCGCATGTACAGCACGGTGTTCTTCGACCAGCCCCACAGGTCCCAGCTGTTCGTCAGCGTGAGCCCCGCCGTGGCCGCCCCCGCGAGGGCGGCCATGAAGGCGGGCGTGGCGGCCGCAAGCCCTCTTTGCAGGTCGCGGAAAAGGTTCGAGGCACCCTCGGGGACCCGGTCGGTGAACGGGTAGGGGTAGGGCCGGTCGATGCGGCGGGAGCCGGGCGGCTGCTGGGGTTCGACGCTCCACTGCTTCAGCCAGGGCTGTTCGGTGTAGGGGAACCAGATCACCTCGACGCGGCCGGTGTCCGCCAGGTGGCGCGCGAGGGTGCGGCCGGTGCTGCCCGGCGCGCCGAACAGCTCCGACGCCGGGATGTCCGTCCTGCTGCGGCAGCGCAGCCGGACGTTGGCCGGGGTGCGCAGGGTGACCTCGGTGACGAAGGTCCGGCCCAGCGGGAGCAGGAACGCCGGGGTATCCGCCTCGCCGCGGTGGAAGGTCCTCAGCGTGTGGCGCCCGGCGCGGGCGTCCCAGACCACGGCGGTGAGGGACTCCACGAGGTCGCTCATGGTGCCGAAGCCCGTCCCGGCGGGCGCGGGCCGGCCGGCGTCGGGGACGCCGGTGCCGTGGGCGCCGATCGCGAGACCGCCGGCGACGGTGAGGTCGCCGATGGCGGGCGTGCCGACCAGTCCGTACCCGGCGTGTTCCAGGGCCGTGTGGATCGCGTCCATCGTCGCGCCCGCCTGTGCCGTGACCGTCGCGGGGGCACCGCCGGAGAGGCTGATGGCCGTCAGGCCCTCGGTGGTGTCGACGAGGACCAGGCGCGGGGACCGCCCCGGCGGTGCCATGAAGGGGGTCCAGGTGTGCCCCATCCCCTTGGCCCGCAGCCGCCAGCCCTGGGCGCGGGCCCAGTCGGCCAGGGTGACGACGTCGGCGGGGCCGGCCGGGAGGGCCGTCCACACCGCGTCCAGGACGATCTCACCGGACCAGTTGCGGAACGCCTGCCGCACCAGGCGGATCCCGGGCGGGAACCCGGGGGGTGCCGGTGCGCCGACGGCGTGCGCGTCGAGGCGGAAGGCGGGGGTCCAGGTCATGGCCGCGGCCCCCGCGGCGGCGATCAGGCGGCGCCGCGTGGGGCGGGGGCCGGGGCTCGGGTGACGGGGCGAAGTGGTGGAGGCAGGCTGGTCGTCGGTCACGGCAACGTCCTTCCTTGCGCCGCGCGGCGCGGTCTCGGTGCCGGGTCAACGACCGGACCGGCCGGTACGGTGCTGCCTCCGCCCGAAATCACGCCGCAGCGCCGCCCGTCGGACCACCCGCGGGCTTGCCGCCCTACCCCAGTTCGAGGCTGGTGGTGCCGTAGACGCGCTCCTCGCGGACCGGGCGGACGGGCCCGGTGTACATGCGGGTGGTGTGGAAGGAAGGCGCCAGGCCGCGGGCCGTGGCCAGTTCCCGGGCGCCCCGGTGGGGTTCGGGGATGTCGAGGCAGACCTCCTCGTCGGGGCCGAGGTGGGCGGTGAGCGCGTCGAAGAGCGCCTCGGCGCCCTCCTGGGTGTCGGCGAACAGCGGGCCGATGCGCCGGCTGTCCCGGCCGGGCCGGATCACGCCGTAGCCGGCGACGTGCCCGTCGCGCAGGAGGACGTAGGCGATGTGGCCGGGCGCCGTCAGCCAGCGGGTGAGGAAGGCGCGCCGGTCGGCGGGGAAGCACGGCTGGTCGTAGGCGGCGATGGCGTCGACGTGGGCCGGGGTCACGATCACGGCCCCCGCGGCCGGGGCGCCGCTGCGGGCGGGGCGGCCGGCGTAGCGGACGGTGTCGTAGGCGGGGGTGAACCCGGAGCGCCGGTAGGTGTCCAGCTGTGCGGGCACGGCGTCCAGTCCGACGGTGCGGTCCCCGGCGTGCGGGAACGCGGCGCGCCAGGTGGCCAGGCCCAGCCCCCGGCCGCGGTGGTCGGGGTGGACGATGTAGTAGCCCAGGAACGCGTAGTCCTCGGAGTAGGTGACGAGGGAGAGCGAGGAGACCGGCCGGCCGTCGAGGTGGCCGAGGAAGAATCCGGCGGGGTCGGTGGGGTGGAAGCAGGCCGTGTCGCCGGTGCCGGGGTTCCAGCCCTCGGCCGCGGCCCACTCCGTCACTTGGTGCCAGGCTTCCAGGGAGGCGCGGGTGACGGTGAGGGCGCCGTCGGCGGGCTGCCGGATCGGGTCGGGGCCGAGGGGGTGGTTCATGCCGGTGTTCGTTCCTTTCGGTCAGGGGGTGGGCCGGGGGGCCGGGGGCCGGGGCGGGTTCAGATGAGGTCCATGGCGGCCACTTCGTCGGGGCGGCCGTAGCTGACGGGCCCCTGGAAGCGGGCGCGGGCGCTGGCGAACCACCACACCGTGGCGATGAGCAGCACGACGCCCAGGGCGATCGGCGCGTAGTTGAACGAGGTGGCGGTGATGGGGGACGCCTGGGGCAGCATGAACAGCACGTTGCTGATCACGATCCAGGTCACGGCGACGCGCGCGACGGGCTTGCCGTACCGGCCCAGGTTCCACGGGCCGGGCTCGAAGGTGTCCAGCCGCAGCCGCAGGAAGATGGGCACGCCGTAGGCGAGGAACAGCCCGACGACGTTGACGCTGACGACGGCGGTGAAGGCGGTGTGGGACCACAGCCCGGGCAGCACCAGCACCATGGGGCAGGCGGCGGCGAGCCAGACGGCCTTGACGGGGGTCCGGGTGCGCGGGGAGACGGAGTGCCACCAGCGGGAGCCGGGCATCGCGCCGTCCCGGGAGAAGGCGAAGATCTGTCGGGTGTTGCTGGTCATGTTGGCCAGGCCGCAGAACAGCATGGCGCCGATCACGATCAGCAGGAGCAGCCTGGCGGTGCCGGTGCCGAGCGCGTCGATGAGGATCTGGACGGGCGGGGCCGATGCCCCGGCCTCCTGGGCGTAGTCGCGGATGGCGTACACCAGGGCGAGCATGAGGATCAGCCCGGCGAGGGCGGAGCAGGCGATGGCCCGCATGATGCCCTTCGGGGCGTTGACGGTCGCCTTCACGGTCTCTTCGGACATGTGAAAACTGCCGTCGAATCCGGTGAAGGTCCAGCTGGTGACGAGGAGTCCCAGCATTCCGCCGTACAAGCCGTAGGTGAAACCGGTGTTGTTGACGAAATGGGTCGCGAACGAGGCGGGTTGGTGGTGTGCCGGAATGAAGGTGAGGGCGGCGACGATCACCACCATGCCGATCAGCAGCCACCAGACGGATATCCGGTTCACCACGGCGATCAGCTGCACCGTGTAGGTGTTGATCAGCGCCTGGGCCAGCAGGATCACCGCCGTGATGGCGACGGTGTGGGCCGGGCGCGGGTGATAGGAGGGCCACTGCAGCGCGACGAACGCCTGGATGAAGGTGGCGGCCGCGTAGTTGGTCGCGGCCGTGCCGCCCACCTGGCCGACGAAGTTGAGCCAGCCCGTGTACCAGGACCAGGCGCCGTGGTGGCGCTTGGCGAGCTTGCCCGCGGAGAAGTACAGCGCGCCGCTCGTCGGGTAGGCGGAGGCGATCTCTCCCATCGCGGCGCCGACGAACAGCACCATGACGGACACACCGATCCAGCCGAAGACGAGGATCCGGGGGCCGCCGGCGCCCATTCCGAAACCGAATGAGGAGAAGATCCCGGAGATGATATTGATGATCGTGAAGGAGATGGCGAAATTATCGAAGGCCCGGAAACGCCGGGTGAGTTTTCGCGGATATCCCATGGCGTGCAGCGTCGCGTCGTCGTCGAGCGTGACGGGGGCGGGCTGAGCGCGGCGGGATTTCGTACGGGCGAGGAATGCGGGACCGGACAACGACCGCAACCTTTCCGAGGGGACGGGGTGAGCGGGAGAACAAAGGCGAGGGGCGGGGAAAAAATATCGGAGCGCCCCGCCCGGGCGGGACACGACGGCTTACGGGGGACTCTCCGGGGGCGGTCTCAGGGGGCGCCGGGCACGGGGAGCCCGCACAGCCGTCTGACGCGGGTCAGCTGCTCCTCGGGGTCGCCGAAGACGCTCCAGGGCATCCGGGAGGCGTAGGGGCCCATGGCGGTGAGCACCGCCCGGGCCTCGCCTTCGCACTGCGCCATGAACAGCGCGTGAGCCAGGTAGGCCAGATCGAGGACCGGGGTGAAGCGGTAGCCGGCCACGTGGGGCATCCAGTTCCGGTAGACCCCGAGGGCGGTCGCCCGCCACGGGGGCTGCTCCCAGGTGTGGTTCACCAGCGGGGAGGCGGCGTTGTAGCCCTCGACCAGGGACACCAGGGACAGCAGCCGCAGCGGGGAGGACTCCGGGGCCCGCTGGCCCAGGAACGCGGCGACGTCCCACGCCGCGTTCGCCGATCCGCCGTGGCGGGCGAAGAAGAAGGCCAGGAAGCGGTGGTGGGCCTCGCGGTGCCAGGGGTCGAGGCGGAGGATGTGGGCGAACAGCGACCAGGGGCCCGGCGGGGCGGTGAGCAGCCCGCGGGGCGCGGGGTCGCGGGGCCGGTGGACGCGGGCCAGGGTCAGCTTCGCCACCCAGGGGGTGGGGTCGGCGGGGGCCCGCTCGGCGGCCCTGTCGCACGCGGCCTGGGCTATGCGGCCCAGGGCGAGGGCGTGCCGGTCCCGGTCGTCGGCGGCCCGCAGGGCCCGCAGCACCGCGACGCGCGCCCACACCAGGGCGGCCTCGGGGCTGGGCTCCTCGGCCAGCCAGCGTTCCGCCAGGTCGGAGTCGGCGGCTTCGGAGGCGAGGACCAGCGAGCGGTGGGCCCGCAGGCCGAAGTCCTCACGGGTCTCCTCCAGGGCCTCCTGCGCGCTCAGGAAGCGTCCCGCCCGGACGTCCACGCACGCGCGCGCCAGCCGTCGGTCGTCGGCCGCCGGGTGCCACACGTACTGCCCCTCGAATAACCCCGCGGTCATGTTCTCCTGCCGATCCTGCCGACGACCCTGCCCACACGCGCACGTCCCGCCCTTGTCGAATTCAGCGGAAGTCCTCCCCGGATCCACCGGCGGCAGCCATACCTTACTGAGCATCAAGTCGAAACGGAACTGGCCATCCGAAAAAGCTGGTTCCGCATCATTTATGGGCGTGACATTGCGGACGGCCACCGGCGGACCGTCCTTTCCGTACCGCCGCTTCCGCGCCCGGCACCGCTCCGATTGACACCGGCCGAGTGATTGGCATATGCCAATGCACTGCTGTCCGTACGCCCGGACTTCGCCGCGGACGGCGCGGCGGCCGAAAAGGCGGATGCCGGAGTCCGGTTTCGGCCGGGCCCGGGTCCCGGGTGCCGCAGGGCCGAACTCCCGCCCGCTTCGGGCCCGGTGGCCCGTAATCGCGGTGGTCCGGTGCGGCGGGTGGTTGCCGGAGGGCGGCGCGGGAAAGAAACGTAGCGCGTGCTGCCGGGGCACGGATCCGGGAGGCGTTGCGGCCGCCCGGATCACCGGACCCGCCGCCAGGCCGACCAGGGAGGGCACGGTGCCCGCTTCCGCTCCGTACGCGCCACGTCCGCCGCTCAGCCGCCGTACCGCGCTGCGGGCGACGGCCGCCACCGTGGCCGCGGGGGTCCCCGCCGCCGTCGGCGCCGCCCCTGCCGCTTCCGCGCTGTCCCCGGCCACGGCGACGGCGGCCGCGCCGTCCCGCGGCGGTCCGGACAACGGGCGGGAGCTGCGGGCGATGAGCTTCAACCTGCGGTACGCCGCGGAGACCGGCCCCCACCCGTGGTCCGGGCGCCGCCCGGTCATGCGGCGGCTGCTGCGCCGGGAGAGACCGCACCTGCTGGGCACCCAGGAGGGCCTGCACGGCCAGCTGCGGGACATCGCCGACGACCTCGGCCCGCGGTACGCGTGGATCGGCACGGGCCGGGAGGGCGGCAGCCGCGGGGAGTTCATGGCCGTCTTCTACGACGTCCACCGGCTGGTGCCCGAGGAGTACGACCACTTCTGGCTGTCCGGTACCCCGGCCCTGATCGGCTCGGCGACGTGGGGCAACACCGTCGTCCGCATGGCGACGTGGGTGCGTTTCGCCGACCGGCGGACCGGCCGCTCGTTCTACGTGCTCAACACCCACCTCGACCACCTGCACCAGGGCTCCCGCGAGCGCGGCGCCGAGCTGATCACCAGCCGGCTGAGGGGCCTCGACCCGGCCCTCCCCCGCGTCGTGACGGGCGACTTCAACGTCCCCGCCCACCGCAACCCCGTTTACGCCGCCATGCTGGAGGGCGGTGTCCTGGCCGACACCTGGGACACCGCCGCCGCGCGCGGCCCGTTCCACGGCACCTTCCACGGCTTCCGGCCGCCGGTGCCCGGCGGGGACCGCATCGACTGGATCCTCGCCTCGCCCTCGGTCCGCACGGTCCGGGCCGACATCAACACCTTCTCCGACGAAGGCCGGTTCGCCAGCGACCACCTGCCCGTACAGGCCCTGCTCGACCTGTGACGGGCGGCCGGCTCGCGGCCGGCCAGGGACGGTTCTCGTGTGTGCTGCCCCGCGCCGAAGACGTGGACGGTCAGCGGCCGTTCAGAACGCCGGGCCGGCCGTCAAGGCCGGGCTGCCCCGCCGCAGGTGGCGAGCGCCGGGGCCTGCCGGCGGGTTGTCGACCGCGGGCCCGCCGTTGCCGCCTGCGGCGGCGAGCGCCCTGCGGGCGCGTCCTCAAACGCCGGACGGGCTGATACGGGTCGAACTCAGCCCATATCAGCCCGTCCTGGGACACCTCCTGGGGGCACCCCCAGCGGTAGCCGGGGGAGTTAAGGACGCCGCCGCGCAGCGGTGGTGCGGACGCCACAACCCGCCGGCGCTAACCCGCCGTCGTGGACTCGGCCCGGCAGGCCGGGTGACCCCAGCCCTGAGGGTTCTTCGCGATCTGCTCGCCGGAGGCGTACGGCTTGCCGCAGCGGCACCTGCCGGGGAACTTCGCCGCGATGGTGCCCGCCGCACGCTTCGTCCCGCCCTGCTTCGGCACACCTCCCGCCGCCTTCGCCGCACCGGTCCGCCGGGCCCCGCCGCCCCCGCGGGAGGGCGCGGCCGCGGCCTGGAGCGGCGGCTCCCCCGACCCCAGCGCGGTGCCGGCCGCCTGCTGGGTGACGGCGGCGTGGCTGGCGGCGCGGTCGGCGAAGGCGTTGAGCGGGTCGCCGTCGACCTGGTGCGCGGGGACGTACAGGAAGTCCACCGTGCGCCCGGACAGCAGCGCCTCGATGCTCACGACCAGGTCCTTGTTGGCCACCGGCTTGCCCGCGGCGGTCTTCCAGCCCTTCTTCTTCCAGCCGGGCAGCCAGGTGGTCACGGCCTTCATCGCGTACTGCGAGTCCATGCGGACCTGCATCGGCACGGCCGGGTCGGTGGCCGCGAGCAGGCGTTCCAGCGCGGTCAGCTCCGCGACGTTCTTGGTGGCGGTGCCCAGGGGGCCGGACTCCCACCGGTCGACGTTCCCGTCGGCGTCACCGATGACCCAGCCCCAGGCGGCGGGGCCCGGGTTCCCCTTCGAAGCCCCGTCACAGGCGGCAATGATGCGTTCAACCATGCCCCCGATCATGCCAGGCCACCAATTGATAATGGATCCCATGTTCATATAGTCTGGCCGCCCACCCACCCCGGAGGATTGCCATGGCCGTTCCCAAGCGGAAGATGTCCCGCAGCAACACCCGCCACCGCCGTGCCCAGTGGAAGGCGACCGCCCCCAAGCTGGTGCCCGTCACCGTGGACGGCACCTCCCACCTGGTGCCGCAGCACCTGGTCAGGGCGTACGAGCGCGGCCTGCTCCGCCCGGAGGGCTGAGCCCCGGCGCGCGCGTGCCGCGGGCCCGGGATCCCGGGGCGGGCGGTGGTCGCAGCCACGGCACCGCCCGCCCCGACCGGGTCCGAACGGGTGCCGTGCGCCCCGCGCGCGTTTGCGCCTCCCGGATCGGGGGACCTCGTCACGGTGCCGTTGGGACACCACCACACGACGAGGCGAGGCACCGTGGCAGAACACCTCCCGCACAGCCGGTCCGGCGCCACGGACCGCTCCACCGCGTCGGCGGTGACGCTGCACGTCAACGGCGTCCCGCACCGGGTGACCCTCGACAACCGGACGACCGTGCTCGACGCCCTGCGCGAGCACCTGGACCTCACCGGCGCCAAGAAGGGGTGCGACCACGGGCAGTGCGGCGCGTGCACCGTCCTGGTCGACGGGCGGCGCGCGAACAGCTGCCTGATGCTGGCCGTCGCGCACGACGGCGCGGAGATCACCACCGTGGAGGGGCTGGCCGAGGGCGACGCCCTGCACCCCCTGCAGGAGGCGTTCGTCGACCGCGACGGCTTCCAGTGCGGCTACTGCACCCCCGGACAGCTCTGCTCGGCGCTCGGCGCGATCGCCGAGGCGGCCGCGGGCCACCCCTCCCACGTGACGCCGCCCGCCACCCCGCCGCCCGGGGAGCCCGTCCCCCTCTCCCCCGGCGAGATCCGCGAGCGGATGAGCGGCAACCTGTGCCGGTGCGGCGCCTATGTGAACATCGTCGCCGCGATCGAGGACGTGACGCGGTGAGGACGTTCACCTACACGCGCGCCGACGGCGTCGACGCGGCGATCGACGCCCTCGCCACCCGCCCGGACGGCATGTTCCTCGGCGGCGGCACCAACCTCGTCGACCTCATGAAGCTGGGCGTCGCAGCCCCCGGCCTGCTGGTGGACATCAGCCGGCTGCCCCTGACGGACATCCGGGAGACCGACGGCGGCGGCCTGTGGATCGGCGCGAACGTGCGCAACAGCGACCTCGCCGCACACCCGGCCGTCCGCATCCGCTGGGCCGCGCTCTCCCAGGCCGTGCTCGCGGGCGCCTCGGGGCAGATCCGCAACACCGCCACCACCGGCGGCAACCTCCTCCAGCGCACCCGCTGCCTGTACTTCCAGGACGTGGGCAAACCGTGCAACAAGCGGGTACCGGGCAGCGGCTGCCCCGCGCGGGAGGGCGTCCACCGCGACCTCGCCGTCCTCGGGCACTCCGAGCACTGCGTGGCCACGCACCCCTCCGACATGGCCGTGGCGCTCACCGCCCTCGACGCGGTCGTCCACCTGCGGGGGCCCGAGGGCGACCGGGCGGTCCCCCTCACCGACTTCCACCGGCTGCCCGGCACGGAGCCCCAGCACGACACCGTGCTCCGGCGCGCCGAGCTCGTCGTCGCCGTGGAGCTGCCGCCGCCGGCGGGGCCGTCCGCCTACCGCAAGGCGCGCGACCGGGCCTCCTACGCCTTCGCCCTCGCCTCCGTCGCGGCCGTGCTCGACGTGCGGGGCGGCACCGTCGAGGACGTCCGCCTGGCGTTCGGCGCTCTCGCCCACAAGCCGTGGCGGGCCCGCACGGCGGAGGACGCCCTGCGGGGCGCCCCGGCCACGGAGGAGTCCTTCGCGGCCGCCGCCGAGGCGGAGCTGGCGGCGGCCGAGCCGCTGCGCGACAACGCCTTCAAGGTGCGGCTGGCCCGCAATCTCGCCGTCCGCGCCCTCACCGACCTCGCCGGGGACGCCGCCTCATGAGCACCGTGAACACACCAGGGCCCGCGCGTCTTGAGGGGCGGGAGAAGGTCACCGGAGCGGCCCGGTACGCGGCGGAGCACACCCCGCCCGGCACCGCCTACGCCTGGCCGGTCCCCGCCACGATCGCCCGCGGCCGGGTGGTCACGGTCGACACGGGCCGGGCGATGGACGAGCCGGGCGCCCTCGCGGTCCTGACCCACGAGAACGCCCCGCGCCTGAAGGACGTGGACGACGCCACCCTGCTCCTCCTCCAGAACGACCGGGTGCCCCACCGCGGCTGGTACGTCGCCCTGGCCATCGCCCGCACCCTGGAGGCCGCCCGCGCCATGGCCGCCGCGGTGGAGATCGGCTACGCGCCCGAGGACCACGACGCCGTGCTGACCACCGGCCACCCCGGCCTGCGCGTCCCCGACGAGGCCAACGGCGGCTTCCCCGGCAGCCGGGAACGCGGCGACTTCGACGGCGCCTACGAGCGGGCGCCCGCGCGCGTCGACGCCACGTACACGATCCCGCCCCTGCACAACCACCCCATGGAACCGCACGCCACGACCGCCCGGTGGGAGGACGGCACGCTCGTCGCCCACGACTCCAGCCAGGGCGCCACAACCGTCCAGGAGACCCTGGCCGAGCTGTTCGGCCTGGCCAAGGAGCGGATCACCGTCGTCTCGGAGCACGTGGGCGGCGGGTTCGGCTCCAAGGGCACACCCCGGCCCCAGGTCGTCCTGGCCGCGATGGCCGCCCGGCACACCGGGGTGCCCGTCAAGCTCGCCCTGCCCCGGGCCCAGCTCGCCGCCACGGTGGGGCACCGCGCGCCCGTCGTCCAGCGCGTCCGGCTCGGGGCGGGCGAGGACGGGGTGATCACCGCCCTCGCCCACGAGGTCGTCACCCAGACCTCCACCGTCCGCGAGTTCGTCGAACAGGCCGCCGTCCCCGCGCGCTCCATGTACCTCTCCCCCAACAGCCGCACCACGCATCACGTCGTGGCGCTCGACGTCCCCAGCCCGTCCTGGATGCGGGCGCCGGGCGAGGCGTCGGGGATGTACGCGCTGGAGTGCGCGATGGACGAACTCGCCTGCGCGACCGGCGTGGACCCCGTCGAGCTGCGGGTGCGCAACGACACCGCCACCGAGCCGGACAGCGGCAAGCCCTTCAGCAGCCGCCACCTGGTGGAGTGCCTGCGCGAGGGGGCCCGGCGCTTCGGCTGGCACGAGCGCGACCCGCGCCCCCGCTCCCGCTCCGAGGGCCGGTTCCTCCTCGGCACCGGGGTGGCCTCCTCCTACTACCCCGTCCTCCTCGCGCCCTCCTCGGCCGAGGTGCGGGCCGGCGGCGACGGCCGCTACCTCGTCCGGGTCAACGCCACGGACATCGGCACGGGCGCCCGCACGGTCCTGGCCCAGATCGCGGCCGAGGCGCTCGCGGTCCCTCTGGAGCTGGTCTCCGTCGAGGTCGGCAGCAGTGCCCTGCCCCGGGCGCCGCTCGCGGGCGGCTCCAGCGGGACCGGCTCGTGGGGGTGGGCGGTGCACAAGGCGAGCCGCGCCCTGCGCGCGCTCGTCGACGAGCACGGCGGCACGGTGCCGCCCGGGGGCCTCGCCGCCGGTGCCGACACCTCGGACGACGTCGAGGCCGAACCCCCGTACGCGAAGGCCGCCTTCGGGGCCCAGTTCGCGGAGGTCCGGGTCGACAGGGACACCGGTGAGACCCGGGTGCGCCGGCTCCTGGGCGTCTTCGCGGCCGGGCACGTCCTCAACGCCCGCACCGGGCGCAGCCAGCTCATCGGCGGGATGACGATGGGGCTGGGCATGGCGCTGCACGAGAGCAGCACCCTGGACGCCCGGTTCGGTGACTTCGCCGAGCGCGACCTCGCTTCGTACCACGTGCCGGCCTGCGCGGACGTGCACGGCATCGAGGCGTACTGGATCGACGAGGACGATCCGCACCTGAACCCGATGGGCAGCAAGGGCATCGGGGAGGTCGGCATCGTCGGCACGGCCGCGGCGGTCGCGAACGCGGTGCACCACGCGACGGGTGTCCGCGTCCGCGACCTGCCCCTTCACCCGGAGAAGCTGCTCGGCTGAGCTCCTCCGGCTCCGGCAGCGGGCGTCACCGCTCCTGTGCCCGGCGCACGTCGTCGACCACGTCGTCGACCACGGCTCTGTCCAGGGCGGCCCGGACGAGGGCCGCGGCGAAATGCGGTGTCTCCCGGCGTTCCACCAGGCCCGCCAGGATGCGCGGGTCCTCGGGCAGGCCCAGGCGCCGCGCGCCCTGGAGGGCCTTGTCGTCGATGCAGGGGTGGACCTCGGGCCAGACGCCCTGCACCTCCCGCAGGAAGATGTTCACTCCCGCGGGCCCCAGACCCGGTACCTCCCGCAGGACCTCGCGCAGGTGGCCGGTGTCGCCCCGCGCCTTCTCGCGCATCCGCCGGACGTCACCGCGGTAGGACGCCAGCAGGAGTTCGGCGCCCTCGCCGAGCTGGGTGGCGGTGCGTTCGTCGTAGCGCCGGTACCCGCCCTCGCCGAGGGCGTCCACCCGCTGCTGCCAGGCGGCCGCCGCCATCCTGCGCGGGTCCTTCAGGCCGGCGGCCGCGAGGCTGCGCGCCGCGGCGACGGCGACCGACGCGCGGATCCGGGCGCTGAGCAGACAGGACAGCACCAGGAGCCGGTACAGCGGCTGGGGGGTGTCCCGCAGCCGGATGCCCGCCTCCTCGGCGTACGTCTGCCCGTGGGTCCGCAGGAGCGCGGCGGCCGTCCGCCGGTCCGCGGCTGTCGGACCGCTCACGGCTGTGCTTCTCGGGGTTTCCGGGGTTTCAGGGTTTCCCGGGATGCCCGGCGGGCCCTCCGGGCCGGGCGCGCGGTGGCCCGGGAGCGGCCGCTCACCGGCCGGCCCCGCCCTCGTCCGGGGCGGTCCCGGCCGGCCCGGTCTCCTCCTCGGCCGCGGGCGGCTCGGCCTCGCGCCACTCCTGGGCCCGGGTGGGCCGGCCCGACCGGGTGAGACCCTGTACTTCCTTCTTCAACTCGTCGTCCCGCTTGGCTCCGTGCTTGCTGCTTCCCCGGTCCATCGTTCCTCCTGATCGCGGCGTCCCCCTCACGAGCCGGCCGGCCCGGCGGGAGGCTGAGCCGTCGGGTGCCCGGTGCCACCTCCCCCAAACCGGGGCGTTGCCCGCTTTCGCCGCAGACGGCGCACCGCTGGGCCCGTGCGCCCCCCTCATGGGCGCGTGCGGCCATCCGGAGGGAATGCGGGCCCGGGGCGTGCGCGGGTGGTGGCGCCGGGTACCCGGTCACTGTTTCGCCGGGTGCCCGGCGGTCGCTCGTCGGAGGTGGGGTGGCGTCATGTGCTGGAGCGCGACGGCCGACCTCGTGGCGGGCACGGCTGTCGCGGCGATCGGGGTGGCGTGCGTGGCCTGCGTGCGCCGGGCCCGTGACCTGCCGCTCGCGGCGCTGCCGCTGTTCCTCGGAGTGCACCAGCTCGTGGAGTCCGCCGTCTGGCGCGCCGGTGGCGGCACCGGGCCCGCCACCCTGGCCTGGGCCGTGATGGCGCTGCCCCTGCCGGCGGTGTGGGTGCCGCTGGGCGTGCGGCTCGCCGCGCCGCCGGGCGCCCGGCGGCGGCTGGCGGCCCCGCTCGCCGCCGGGGCCGCCACCGCCGCGTGCCTCGCGTACGCCCTCGCCACCCGGCCGGTGGCGGCCGAGATCCGTGGCCACACCCTCGGTTACGTCGTCGCCCTGCCGTACGCGCCGCTGGTCGTGGCGGGCTATCTCCTGGCCACGGTGGGGTCCCTGCTGCTGGGCGGCGACCCGCTGTTGCGGGGGTTCGGCGTTCTCGTGGGCGCCGGGGCGGTGGTCTGCGCGGTGCTGTGGCGGCTGGAGTTCCTCTCCACCTGGTGCGCGTTCGCCGCGGTGGCCGCCGTCGGCCTGCTCGGCTGGGTGCGCAGGCGCCCCCGGGGCCCGGCGGCGAGCACCTGATGAGGTGGCCCCCATGACCCCCTTCGTGATCGTCCGCCCGTCCCGGCTGCCCGTCGGTGAGGCGTGGCTGCGGCTCACCGACTGGGAGCGGCACGCCGCGCACGTCCCGCTGACCCGCATCACCGTGACGACGCCGCCCCCGTCCGGGGCCGGCACGCGCTTCGTGGCGCGGACCGGCGTCGGGCCCGCCGGGTTCGACGACGTCATGGACGTCGTCCGCTGGGAGCCGCCTTCCGAAGGAGGCGGGCCGGGGCGCTGCCGGCTGGAGAAGCGGGGGTCGGTGGTCACCGGCTGGGCCGAGATCGAGGTGCGCCCGGACGGCGCGGGTTCGCGGGTCGTGTGGCGGGAGGACCTGCGCGTCAGAGGGCTGCCGCGGATCGGCGAGGCGCTGGTGGCGCGGTGCGGGCGGCTGCTGTTCGGCCGGGTCGTCCGGCGCCTGCTCGAGGAGCCGCCGATCACCGGGTGACGGGCTGTCGGCGCGCGCGGGCCACCCCGTACGGTGGGCGGGTCGGCGTCAACGCGTACGTGTGCTGCGGGAGGATCTGTGACCAGTGCGATGGAACACCGCTTCGTCGAGGTCAACGGCGTCAGGCTGCACATCGCCGAGCAGGGGCGGGGGCCGCTGGTCCTGCTGCTGCACGGTTTCCCGGAGTGCTGGTACTCCTGGCGGCACCAGTTCGCGCCGCTGGCGGCGGCCGGCTACCGGGTGGTGGCTCCCGACCAGCGCGGCTACGCCCGCAGCGAGCGGCCGGAGGACGTCGGCGCGTACAGCCTGCTCCACCTCACCGGCGATGTGATCGGGCTGGTCCACGCGCTGGGCGAGGAGCGCGCGGTCGTCGTCGGTCACGACTGGGGCGCGCCCGTCGCCTGGACGACGGCCCTGCTGCGCCCCGATGTCGTGCGCGGTGTCGCGGGCCTGAGCGTCCCGCCGGTGCCGCGCGGTGGGTCCCGCCCGCTGGCGAAGATGCGCGAGGCGCACGGTGCCGGTTTCTACCAGCTCTACATGCAGGAGCCCGGTGTCGCCGACGCGGAGCTGGCGGCGGATCCGGCGAAGACCTTCCGGAGCCTGCTGGTCGGCGCCTCGGGCGACAGCCCGGCCTCCGACCCGCCCCGCGCGTGGGTGGTCCGCGAGGGCCGCACGCTGCGGGACACGCTGGTCGAGGTGAAGGAGCTGCCGGGCTGGCTCACCGAGGAGGACGTCGACGTCTTCGTCCGCGAGTACGCCGGGCACGGCGACCGGGCCTTCACCGGCGCCCTGAACTGGTACCGCAACATCGACCGGAACTGGGAGCTGCTCGCCCCCTTCCAGGGCCGGGGCATCGACGTCCCCGCCCTGTTCGTGGGAGGCGACCGCGACACGGTCCGGGCCTTCCCCGGGATGGACCGGCTGATCGCCTCCCTGGACCGGACCCTGCCGGGGCTGCACCGCAGCCTGATCCTCCCCGGCTGCGGCCACTGGACGCAGCAGGAGCGCCCCGACGAGGTCAACGCGGCGCTGCTGGACTTCCTCGCCCACCTGCCCGCGGACGGCTGACCGGTGGCGGAGTGTCAGGTGGCATGGCGTCAGGTGCCACGGCGTCGGGTGACGTGGTCTCAGGTGACGAGCTCGGTGACGAGGGCCGCCGTCAGGAACACCCCGAAGCAGGCGGCCAGGCCCCCGCAGCCCATGAACAGCACCCGGTCGGCCCGCGGCCCCGGCCGCCCTTCGGCGGCCCGGAGGTTGACCAGCCGGGCCAGCAGCCCCGACGGCGTGAGCAGGGCGGTCACCCCGAGCCACCACCACAGGTAGACGGGGGGCGCGGCCACCGCCCCGAAGGATCCGCACGCCACGGCGACGGCGGTGACGGCCGCCGCCGTCACCGCCGAGAGCGCGGCCGGTACCCACCACCAGGCCCCGGCGCGCCCCCACCGCGTACCCGTGCCCCGGGCCAGGGAGAGCGCGGGCAGGACGAGCGTCACCGTGAGAGCGAAGGACACGGCCCACAGGACCGCGAAGAAGAGCGGCAGGAGAAAGACGGCCGCGGCGCCGCTGTCGGCCTCGGAGCCTTCGGGTTCGGGGCCGGGGTCGGCCATCGCCCAGACCATGAACAGCGCCAGCGCGCACATCGCCGTGACCGTCGACGCCGCCGTCGAGACGGTGATCGCGGGCCGTGTCCATACCCTGTGACCTGCTCTGTCGTGCTTCACGCTCTGATCATGCACCGCCGGGTGCGCGGCCCGGCCGTGGGGTGCCGGACCGCGCACCGGCTCCCGGTGGGCTATGATCCGCCGGCGTTCAGCGGCGTCCGACGACGAAGTCGAAGGTCCCTTGCTTCGCCGGTCCGGCCTGGCGGACCTGCATCAGCAGGGCCGGGTTGAACAGCGGGTCGGTGTTGTTGCGCGGTTCGCCGGGAAAGTAGAGCTGCGTGGTGAGGACGGGGCCGCCTGGTTCCTGGACCTTGACGTGGAGGTGGCGCGTCCGGCCCGGGTAGAGCCCCGGGACGATCGTCGTCAGGGTGAACGCGCCGTTGGCGTCGGTGTACTGGTGCCCCCGCATCCGGAAGCCCCGGTTATCGTAGGCGCCGGCGTCGTCCGCCTGCCAGAAGTCCAGCAGCGCGTGCGCGACGGGCCGGCACGTGAGCCCGAAGACGAAGCCGCTGACCGTCAGCCGGGTGCCCCGGGTACCCGGTTCCAGCAGCGAGGCGCGCTGGGGGGAGTGGGGCTTGAAGTAGGGGCCCTCGGTCTGCGGTGGGGTCGGGTCGTCCCCGTCGTCACAGGCCGGGGTGGGGGTCAGGGGCGCGTCCGCGGGCCGGTGGTCCCGCGCGAGGGCCACGCCGCCGAGCAGCGCGGGCAGCGGCACGGCGACGAGGGCCGCCTTGAGCAGGGTCTTGCGGCTGACCCCGCGGCCCGTGGCCGTGGGCTCCGTGGTGCCGTCGTACTCGTCCGCCATGGTCCGCCTCCTGGGGTGAGTGGCTCACTGACGAACCTAGGGACGCCCCTCGTGCGGATCGATGGACTCCGTTCGGGGAACGTGGTGATTCCCGCCTGCGGTCCGGCGGAAGTCGCCGGGGCTGATGCCGGTCTCGCGCCGGAAGAAGCGGCAGAAGTAGGCGGGGTCCGTGAAGCCCACCCGCCGGGCGACCTGCCCGACGCCGAGACCGGATCCGGCCAGCAGCCGCTTCGCCTCCAGCGTCCGGGCCGCGCGCACCAGCTCGCCGGGCGTCCGTCCGGTGGTCTGCTTGACGACCTCGTTCAGATAGCCGACGGAGATGCCCAGGCGTGCGGCGTAGGCCCCGACGGCCCCCTCCGCTCCCCCGGTCTCGGTGAGCAGCAGGCCGAACTCCCGGGAGACCTCCGCGGCGCGGCCCGTGGCGGCGCCGGGTCTTCGCGCACCGGGCAGGCGCAACGCGCGGACGAGCAGGATGTGCAGATACGCCTCCAGCACGGAGGCGTAGCCGTCCGCCTTGGCGGTGAACTCCCGCCCCATGGCCCGCACCAGTTCGCCGAGTCCGGCCGTGTCGTCGCCGGACGGGCCGGGCGGCAGGTGCAGCCACGAGCGCTCGCCGAGGGCGCGCAGGAGCTGCCGGTCACCGGGCCGGGCCAGCAGGAAGTCGTCGGTGAAGAGCATCACCACCCCGCGCAAACCGGTCACCCCTTCCCAGTGGTGCACCTGTCCGGGCAGCAGGAAGCACAGGTGCGGGGGGCTCAGGGGCCGGCGGACGAGGTCGATGACGTGGGCGCCCGTGCCCGCGGTGACGTGGACGATCTCGTAGAAGGTGTGGCGGTGCGGATAGCCCGCCCGGGAGTCGGGGCCGAAGGTCTCGAAGGTGCCCATGGCGAACGGCGGGTTCTCGGCGGGCGGTACGCCCAGCCGGTGCAGGGGCACGGGGTCGGCGGGTGCGGTCCCGTGGTGCCCGTACGCGTTCATGTCCGCCACCTCCGCCCGGTGTGGTCCCGGATTCAAGCGCACCCCGCGGTTTCCCGCCAGAGCGGTATGAGCCGATCGCGGGGGCGGCCCGGGCGGGAGCCCCGCGCACTCACGCCCCACCCCCTGGCCATAGGGTTGCGGATCGTGAAGGACGACGCGCAGGACGCTCTCAGAAGTCTCGTATGGGGCACCGTCGAAGACCGTGTCGCGCAAGGCGACGCCGCCTACGCCCACGAGGTGGGCTCCCGGCTGGCCGCCCGGTACGCCGCCGCTCAGGAGCGGGCGCGGGACGACGCGCGCAGCCTGAGCCACGTCGTGCGGGTGCTCGCCCTCACCCCCGGCCGTGAGAACGTGGTGCAGCTGCTCCGCCTGCTCGACGACCGCAACGCGCAGGCCGCGCACGGCGGGCTCCAGCCGCGCTCCATCGCCTCCCTGCTCGCCCGGAGCCAGTCGGTCGCCGACCTCGTGGACACCGTCTTCGACCGCGGCGCGCGCGACCGGCACGACGAGCTGCGCGACTGCCTCTTCCACGAGCTGGTGCTCCGCGGGGTGGCCGTCGAGGATTTCCGGCCGCTGCGCTACTGGAGCGGCGCCCGGCCCGGCTGGCACGCCCTGTCGTGGCTGCCCGCGCACCGGTGCGACTTCGAGGCCGGCGCGGACTTCGGCACCGTCTCGATCCACGGCGGCTCCTGCGCCATGCCGACCGGCCTGCCCGCGGAGGGCCGGGTGGACCCGCCGACGCCGCGCACGGCCGAGCGGTCCGCGCTCCGGGACGTCGCCACCGCGCGCGTCCAGGAGGCCGTCATCTCCCCCGCCGAGGCGGGCAACTGGGGTGACTCCGCGGCGTGGGTCTTCCGCCCGGACGAGGCCGTGGCCCCCGAGCAGGTGCCCGCGCTGCTCCCCACGCTCCCCATGGCCTGCGTCGAGGGGCTCGGCCCCACCGGCCGCTTCGAGATCGCCGTCCGCCCGCTGGACGCCGTCTGGCGGCTGCTCTTCGCCACCGCGTCGCTGGGCGGCCTGTACGCCTCGGGCGGGTACGGCGGCGCCTACGCCCGGCTGGCGGCGTGGCACTCGATGGCGGCGCTCAGCGGCGCTCCGGCGGGCGCGAGCGCGGCGGAGGCGGAGCAGTACGCGCGGCAGAGCACATGGTTCCACTTCGAGTCCGACGCGGCCTGGTTCCACAACGAGATCTACGACTACGGCATCGCCGCCCTCTCCCCCGACCGCCGCCGGATCGCCGTCCTGGCGGCGACCGACACCGACTAGGGGTGGTGTCGGGCGCGTGGCGCGAACGGTGAATTCGCCGGAACGCTCCGGATGCGCCACCGGGCGCCGGTGGCGTGAGGCCGGGGCCGGGGGAGCCTGTCGTGGACGCAGACGAGAGGACGTGTCAGGTGCAGCACTCCACTCACTTCCGTAAGGGTCGTTCCGCTGTCGCCACCACCCGGCGCTCTCTTCGAGTCGCAGCGGTGACAGCAGTCGCCGCGCTCCTGGCCTCGGGATGCGGGGGTCCCGAAAAGGGCGACTCCTCGAAAGGGTCAGGACCCGTAGCGCCCGGCGGACGGGCGGTCAGCCCACTTGAGAATCCAGAAGGCACGAAGCCAGGACTCGCGCCGGTGACGACGGACGCGGACAAGGCTGCGGCCCGAAAGCTCATCGCTGAACTGTCCACCAAGGGGCGGGGGCCCAGGACGGGCTACACCCGCGCCGAGTTCGGCTATGCCTGGATGGACACGGCCGACGGGGTCCCGCTGGCAAGGAACGGTTGCGACACTCGAAATGATCTTATGAATCGCGATGGTCGGGACCTGACCTACCGATCCGGCTCCGACTGTGTGGTCGTCGCCATGACCTTGCACGACCCGTATACCGGGAACACCATCGAGTGGCGCAAGGCGAAGGCCGCCGAGGTACAGATAGATCACGTGGTGCCGCTCTCGTACAGCTGGCAGATGGGCTCGTCGCGCTGGCCGGAGAGCAAGCGCAAGCAGCTGGCCAACGACGTGCTCAATCTGCTCCCGGTCGAGGGGCGGGCCAACTCGGCCAAGGGCGATTCCGGCCCCGCCTCCTGGCTGCCCCCGGACAAGCGCATCAGGTGCGCTTACGCCGTTCGTTTCGCGCAGGTGGCGCTCAAGTACGAGATGCCCGTGACGGCGCCGGACAAGCAGACGATGCTGAAGCAGTGCGGGGGCTGACGGACGTGCGGCGCTTCGGTCACCGGGATGGGGCCGGTGGGGCGCCCGCGTACGCTCAGTACCGTGGTGGATCAGATACAGAAGATCGTGACGGAGTTGCCGGGCCTGAAGAGCGTCACGGGCGTATGGGAGGTGGCTGACGGCCGTCTCGCGCAAGGGGATGCCGCCTTCTCCGCGGATCTCGGCATCGCTTTGGCCAGGTCCTACGGCTCCGGCTCCGGCACCGGCACCGGCACCGGCACCGGCACCGGACAAATCTGGCAGTACAGGCACGTATTCGATCATCTGCTGCGACTGCTGGCCACCACCCCCGGGCCCGGGAACGTCGCCCAGGCGCTGAGGCTGGTCTCCTCGGTGGAGGTCGCCGGCCGCGAGCTGGACCGCTACACGGCCTCGTTGCTGGCCTCCAGCCATCCGGCAGAAGATCTGGCTGTGGCGTTCACCGCCCAGGCGCCGGAGGAACTGCGTGCCTGCTTGGTCCACGAACTGGTACTCAGGGGTGTCGTCGTCGCAGAGACGCCGGGGATCGCGGGCTGGGCGACGTCGTCGCACTGGAGCCGTCATCCGCTGGGCCGGCTGCCGCTGACGCTGTCCGACGTGGAAGGGCGGCCGGACCTGCCGAGCCACAGCGCCCGCGGCAGCTCCTACCCGATGCCGTACGGTCCGTCGGAGAGCCGCGGTATGCCGGTCGTCACGGGGGCACATGTTCCATCGGCTGAGGAAACCACCACGGAAGCCGGTGCCAAGAGCATGGCCGAGGCCGTGGCGAACTGGGTCGCGGAGTCCAACGGACGCGTCGAGACACGGGTTTTCGACCTTGCAGGCCCCCTGGACGCTGAATCGGTCCCGAACGCGCTCTTGACGCTGGGGCTGGAATGCCTGAACGGAGCGAGGAAGAAGTCCCGGCTCTCGGTCGAGGCGTGCCCGCCGGCCCAGGCATGGGGCGTGCTCTTCGCCGCTGCCTCCTCGGGAGGGGCCTACAACTCCGGCTCCTACGGCGCATATGGCCGCCTGGCGGCATGGCGGTCTCTGGCCGGCCTCTCCGGGACCGCGGAGGGTGCCACGACCGCTGAGGTCGAGGCGCGCGCACGGGAGTGCACCTGGTACGACTTCGATGCCGACACGAAGTGGTTCGAGCGCGTGGCCTGGGACATCGGCCTGGCCGCGGTGTCTCCGGAACGGCGACGGCTGGCGGTGTTGGCCGCGACGGACACCGACTGATCATGCCCTGTGGGGCGCCCCCGCCGAGGGCGACACGACGCGGAAGGCCCTGGCCACCCGCCCGGCCCGGCCGCTTCCGGCCCCGTCCACCGGCGGGGTGGGCGCTCACACACTGACGGCCGGGTTCCCGCGCGGCGCCGGCCGTCCAGGACGTGTCGGAGGAGCGTGGTGGAGCACCGGGGAGGTAAGCAGGGAGCATGCGTCTTCCCCACCGTCCGCCGGGCCAGGACCGGCCGTGGCGTCATCGCCCCGGGCTGATCGCGGTACCGCTCGGGCTCATCGCGGTGATCACGGTGGTCGACCTGATCACCGGCGCGGACATCCACCTGGGGCCGCTGCTCGTCGCGGCGCCGGCCGTCACCGCGGCGATCGGTGGTCCCCGCCTGACCGCCTGCGTCGGCGCCCTCGCCGTGGGGGCCGAGGTCGTGCTCAGCGCGGTCTTCGGCCGCTTGGGGACCACCGAACAGCAGACGCAGATCGTCGCGATCCTCGTCGTCTCCCTCTTCGTCGTCGCGTTCCGCGTGGTCCACGAACAGCATCTGCAGACGCTCGGCCGGGCGCGCCTGGTCGCCGACGTGGCCCAGCGGGTCCTGCTCAGGCCCCTGCCGCCCCGGATCGGCCCGCTGCGGATCGCGTCGCTCTACCTCGCGGCCGAGGCCGAGGCCCGCATCGGCGGCGACCTCTACGCGGCGGTCCGCGCCCGGGACGCGACCCGCGTCATGATCGGCGATGTGCGCGGCAAGGGCCTGCCCGCCTTCGGGGACGCCGCCCTGCTCCTCGGCGCCTACCGCGCGGCCGCGCACCGCTACCCGCCACTGCCGCGCCTGGTCGCCCATCTGCACAACACCGTCTACTGGGACGTGGCCGACCCGGCCGCGGGCCCCGAGGCCGGTGAGAGCTTCGTGACGGCCGCGGTACTGGAGATCCCGGACGAGGGCGGCCTGCTCCAGCTGGTCAACTGCGGCCACCCCCCACCCCTGCTCGTGCGCGACGGCGAGGTCGTCCCGCTGACGGTGACGGACCCCGCGCTCCCGTTCGGCCTGGGGAGCGACGTCACGGAGGACGACTACGAGGTGGAACGCTTCCCCTTCCGGGACGGCGATCTGCTGCTGCTCTACACGGACGGCGTGATCGAGGCCCGGGACGCCAAGGGCACCTTCTACCCCCTCGCGGAACGCCTGGCGTCCTGGCGGGAGAGCGAACCGCAGCGCCTCGTCGAACACATCCACGCGGACCTGCTGGCCTACACGGGCGGGGCCCTCGACGACGACGTCGCCCTCGTGGTGGTCCAGCGCTGCCGGGAGGACGAGGTGCGGGCGGCCGCCGGGGCCCCGGGGCTCAGCGGCCCTGCAGCCTTCTGACGTTGTCGCCGAACGTCCACCCCTTCGACCCGTCCCAGTTAACGGACCAGGTCATCAGGCCTTTCAGCGCCCCGCCATAGGTGTTCCACGCCTGTTTCACCAGGTCAGGCCCCATGTAACCGCCCCCGGCACCCGGCTGTGCCGGCAGGCCCGGGACCTGTTTGTCGTAGGGGACCTTGATGGTGGTGCCCTGGACGACCAGGCCCTTGTTCAGGCAGTCCGTCTGCGCGGTGAAGCCCTTGACCGTGCCGGCGGAGTACGAGTCGCCGGCACAGCCGTACATGTTGCCGTTGTAGTACTGCATGTTCAGCCACCACAGCCGCCCGTTGTCCGCGTACTTCTTCACGATCGGCAGGTACGCGCCCCAGATCGAGCCGTAGGTGACGCTGCCGCCGGTGACGTAGGCCGTCTCGGGGGCCATCGTGAGGCCGAAGCCCGGGGGCATCGCGGCGAGCACGCCGTCGATGATGCGGACGAGGTTGGCCTGTGACGTCGACAGCTTGGTGATGTCGCCACCGCCGACGAGGCCGGTCTCGATGTCGATGTCGATGCCGTCGAAGTGGTACGCCTTGAGGATCGGCACCACCGTGGCCACGAAGCGGTCGGCGACGGCGCTGGAGCCGAGGTCGATCCCGGCCGCGGCGCCGCCGATGGACAGCAGGAGCGTGGCGCCGGCCGCTTTGGCCCGGCACATCTCGGCGGGGGTCGCGACCTTCACTGTCGCGTCCATCCCGTCCTCCCACAGGGCCGTGCCGTCCGAGCGGATGACCGGGAACGCCGCGTTGAGCACGTTGTAGCCGTGCTCGCGGATGCGCGCGTCGGTGATCGGCGTCCATCCGAAGGGCGGGTGGACGCCGTTGGCCGCGCCGTCCCAGTTCTCCCAGTAACCCTGGAGCACCTTGCCCTGGGGTCTCGGCTTGAGCGCGCAGGTGTCGTCGGCCCGCGCGCTTGCCGCCGCGGCGGCAGGCAGCGGGAACTGCGCGGCCAGGGCCAGCGCGAGGCCGAGGCCGGCCCCCAGCAGACGGGACATCGGACGCTTCATGCCTCGCTCCCCTCTCACCACCGGGATCCGACCACCGGGATCGACCGCACGGTAGAGCGGGCCCGGTCGGCCGTCAATAGGTCTGGACCAGGCCGCATTCCGTGCGGGGGCCGGCGGGGAGGGAGGGGCCGGGGGTCAGTTCCAGGGGTTGGCCGGCTGGTCGTTGATGGCCGTCCAGAAGCGGGTGCCGGCGGGCACGTCCCCGTAGGCCCAGTAGCTCCAGCCGCCCGAGTTCTCCAGGTTGGCGCCGTATCTGCCGTCGTGGAACTCCGCCATGCGCCAGCCCGCCCCGAAGGTGTTCGCGCAGACGCCGTCCGCGACCGCCCGGCTGGTCAGGTGGGTCCCGCGCACCGGGTTGGTGGCCGCGACCGCGCCCCGCGCCCAGCCCGCGTAGAAGCCGGGGGTGATCCCGGCCGGCGCGGGGCTTCCGTCGACCCTCAGGCACAGCAGGGGCAGGGCCGTGCTCGTCGACGTGTCGCCCTGATACGGGTTGCTGAGGGGGCCGCCGCCGACCTGGACCGTGCCGCTCGGACCGTCGGCGAGCAGGGTCCACGTCAAGGCCTTGCCCTGGGCGGCGGGAGCGGGCGAGGCCGCCCCTGCGGGGCTCACGGCACCTGCCGCCGCCGCGAGCACCGCCGCACCAAGGGCCAGGGCCGTCTTCACCGAACGCATGGCTTTCTCCTTCACTCATGTGACACGAGACGCATGGCGTAACGGTGGTGGATTCTCCACGGCCTTCACACTTCCTCCAAGAGGGAGAACCGGACACCGGACGGCCCCCGCGCACCCACAACAGGCCGCGCTGGGCACCAAGTTGGCCTCCGCACCCCCTTGCCGGGCAGACCGCACGGGTGTTCCCTCAAGGGAGGAACACCTACCGAAGGAGGAGCCGGAAATGACCTCTCGCGAGCCCGCTCCCGACTGCCGCGCGGACTGCAGCTGCGGCCCGGGCTGCAGCTGCGGGTGCCAGTCCGGCGGCCCGTGCCAGTGCGGCGGGTGACCGCCGGCCGGCCGTAGCCACCACGCGACGAGCGCCCGCCCGGGGCCGGCCCCGGGCGGGCGCGGACACGTGCCCGCCCGGCGGGTGTTACGCGCCGTCCTCCGGCTCCGCCCCGTGCCACACCGTGGTGACGTTGCAGAACTCGCGGATGCCGTGGCCGGAGAGCTCCCGGCCGTAGCCCGAGCGCTTGACCCCGCCGAAGGGCAGCGCGGGGTGGGAGGCGGTCATGCCGTTGAAGAAGACGCCGCCCGCCTCGATGTCCCGCACGAACCGCTCCTGCTCCGCCGCGTCCCGGGTCCATACGTTCGAACTGAGACCGAACGGCGTGTCGTTGGCGAGCGCCACGGCCTCGTCCAGGCTGTCCGCCCGGTACAGCGTGGCCACCGGGCCGAACGCCTCCTCGTGGTGGATGCGCATGTCGGGGGTGATGCCGGCGAGGACCGTCGGCGTGTAGAACCAGCCCCGCGGCAGGTCGGCCGGCCGCTGTCCGCCGCACAGGGCCGTCGCCCCGCGCCGCACGGCGTCGTCGACGAGCTCCTCCAGGTCGGCGCGGCCCTGTTCACTGGCCAGCGGGCCGACGTCGGTGGTGTCGGCCATCGGGTCGCCGACGGTCAGCGCGGCCATCCCGGCCGTGAAACGCTCGGCGAACGCGTCGTAGACGTCGGTGTGCACGATGAACCGCTTGGCGGCGATGCAGGACTGGCCGTTGTTCTGCACCCGCGCGGTCACCGCGGTCCGCGCGGCCCGGTCGATGTCGGCGGAGGGCATCACGACGTAGGGGTCGCTGCCGCCCAGCTCCAGGACCGTCTTCTTGATCTCCTCACCGGCGACGGCGGCGACCGAGCGGCCCGCGGGCTCACTGCCGGTGAGCGTGGCGGCGGCGACCCGGGGGTCACGGAGGATCGCCTCGACGGCGCCCGAGCCCACGAGCAGGGTCTGGAAGCACCCGTCGGGGTAGCCCGCGCGGCGGAAGAGGTCCTCCAGGTACAGGGCGGTCTGCGGCACGTTCGAGGCGTGCTTGAGCAGCCCCGTGTTGCCGGCCATGAGGGCGGGGGCGGCGAAGCGGACGACCTGCCAGAGCGGGAAGTTCCACGGCATCACGGCCAGGACCACGCCCAGGGGGCGGTAGTGGACGCGGGCGCGGGAGGCTCCGGAGTCCTTCACCTCCGTCTCGGAGGGGTGCTCGTCGGCGAGCAGGATCTCGGCGTGCCCGGCGTACCAGCGCATCGCCTTCACGCACTTGGCCGCCTCGGCGCGGGCGGCGGCGAGCGGCTTGCCCATCTCGGTGGTCATGGTGCGGGCGACGGCGTCCTCGTCCTGCTCCAGGAGGTCCGCGGCGCGGGCCATCAGCCGGGCCCGTTCGGGGAGGTCGGTGGTGCGGTAGGTGCGGAACGCCGCGGTCGCGGTGGCGAGGCGCCGCTCGATCCCCTCGGCTCCCAGCTCGTCGAACGTCCTGAGCGTCTCGCCGTTCGCGGGGTTCACCGTTGCGATGGGCACGGGTGTCCTCCTCCTGCTCGATGCCTCGACCTTGCAGCGCTCCGCCCGGCCGCGCAAGGCGTGCCGCGCGCGGCCGTGGCGTCAGGGCCTCTGCCCCGTCCGGCCCCTTCCACGCCGGCACCGCCGCGGCGGTGCCGGGCTGCTCAGCCGAACAGGTGGTCAGCGGGGCGGGCGGTCCGTCGCGTCGTCGGGGGCGTGGGCCTGTCCGGGCAGCCGGGCCGGGCCCGGGGCGGGCGCTCCCGCCGGGGCGGGCCGGGCGGGCAGCGCCCGGGCCCGGTAGAGCAGGGCCACGGCGAGCGACGAGCCCAGGCCGAAGAGCAGGCAGCACAGCCAGGGCAGCCAGGTGCGGCCGGTCCGGGCGCCGATGTCCATGGCCCAGCCGACGAGGGCGTTGCCGGCCACCGCCGTGGTGCCGGTGAGCATGTAGAACAGCCCGAAGTAGGTGCCCGCGAGCCGCTCGCGGCCGAACCCCGGGATGAGCTCCATGGCGGAGGGGTAGGCGACCATGCCGCCGAGGTAGAGCAGCAGCGCGCCGGTGACCATGACGATGAGCCGGGAGACCGCCTCGGCCCCGCCGGCCGGCGGGGCCGCCCCGCAGACGAGCAGGGGCGGCACGAAGCCGAGCCCTATCACCGCGATCCCGGTCCCCAGCCACCGGGCGCTGCCGCCGCGTCGGCCCAGGCCCTGGGTGATGCGCAGCTGGAACAGCAGGTGGACGACCGCCCCGGACGCCAGCAGCAGGCCCGCGCCCGCCTCGCGGCCGGCGGCCCTGCGGGCTCCCTCGGGGAGCAGGACGAAGAGCTGGTTCTCCATGACGACCATGCCGGTGGTGGCGAGGGAGAACCACAGGAACCGCCGGTTCGCCAGGACCTCGCGCCAGTCCCCCAGGACGGTTTCGCGGGCGACCGCCACCTCCCGCGCCGGGAGCGCGTACGCCTGGGCGACCGTCAGGAGGGCGAAGACGCAGGTCACCGCGAGGGCCCAGACCTGGTAGTCGCCCAGGCACACCAGGCCGCCCAGTATCAGGCCGATCAGCCATCCGCTGGTCGCGAACACGTTGAGCAGGGCGAACGCCTCCGCCCGGCGCTCGCCCGTCTCCTGGGTGACGTAGGCGCGCACGGCGGGGTAGAAGAGCGCTCCCGCCAGGCTGCTGAACACGGAGGCCGCCAGCAGCAGGGGCAGGGAGTGCCCGAGGGAGAAGAGCGCGAACCCCACGGTCCGCAGCGCGCAGCCGGTGAGGATCACCCGCCGGGGGCCCAGCCGGTCGGCCATGGTGCCGCCGAGGACGAACAGGCCCTGCTGGCTGAGGTTCCGGATGCCGAGCACCAGCCCGACCAGGGCCGCCGACATTCCCAGATTATGTTCCAGATATGTCGCCAGAAAGGGAATCAGAACACAGTAGCCAATATCGATTCCAAACTGATTGATGAATAGCAACCGCAATGCGAGAGGAAACTCGCGGACCGCCCGAAGAACGCTCATGAATGCCCCTGTATTCGGCTGCCCGAGCGGGGAGAACCATGGCGGGCCGACCGGCGCCGGTCGGCCGACGCGCCGGCGATGCCCGTCGCGAGGGTGACCTGCGGGGCAATAACCATGAACTTTTGCCTGATCACGAGGCCGGGTCAGTGCCGCACACGCCTCGTCAGCTCACCGTCCCGCACCTCGGAACGACGGGATCCGCCGGTGGGAGCGAGCCGTTGATCATATGCTTTTGTGGCCCATTTTCCCGACCCCCGGACTGCGTTCGGCAGGATACTCGGCAGACACTTTAGCAAAGCATTCTCCTTGTTGATAGGTCGGGGAAGGTTGAACATTTCCCTTGCCGGGGCTTCCCGGAGGCCAGGAAATTACACCCCGGTTCTTCCTTCGAGGAGGGGAACCCGCGTACCCACGAACGAGCCTCCGACCGCCGCTCCGCGCGCCCCCCGGGGGCGCTGCCGGTGCGAGCGCGGGAGGCGGCGCGGTCAACGCCCGCCCGCCCGGCGTTCCCCCGGACCGGTGAATCAACGGGGTGGAACCATAAGCTGAATCCATTCTTCACATCACCGACGAGACGAACATCCCGAAAGCTCCGCACACGGCGGAGGGTCTTCGCGACGATGGCCGCATGAACGACCAGAACTTCTTGGAGCGCACCAAGCAGTTCGCGCGCTGCATGGCCGAGCTCCACACGACCCTCGACCCGGAGTCGTACGCCCTCCTGCTCCGCATCCTCAAGGGCCTCAACGAAGCGATCGTGCACCGCGGGTCCGGTGTCGACCTCCCCTTCAGCCCGCGGGAGAAGGAACTGTTCACCCCGGAGTTCGGCCAGGTGCTCACGAAGCTCGCCGGCTTCCTCGGCCCGCACGGCATGCGCCTCGTCGTCGGCACCGGCCCGGACGCGGACGCCGAGCGCGACCGGTCCGAGCGCGACCGGTCCGAGGTCGACGGGATCGCCCGGGCGAGTGGCCTGCGGCCTTAGCCTTTCCGGCAAATCTGGTGGGTGCACCACCGCTGCGCGGCGGTGTCCTCAATCGCCGGACGGGCTGGTTGGGGCTGAGCTCAGCCCCAACCAGCCCGTCTGGGGGCACCTCCCAGCGTTAGCTGGGGGAGCTTGAGGACGCGCCCGCAGGGCGCTCGCCGCCGCAGGCGGCAACGACAGACTCGCCGTAGGCGGCAACGCGGCGCGGCGCTCGGCGCACTCGCCAGGGCCCCGGGGGAGGATGACGGCCCATGCCCCGCCCTCGATCACGGGAGATCTCGCGCACGTGCTCGCACAGCCCACCGCCGCCCTGGCGGTCAATGTCCTCGACGCCTCCTCGCTGCTGGCGGCCTTCGGCGCGCTCGGCATCGCCGTGGTGCTGTTCGCCGAGACCGGCCTGTTGATCGGCTTCTTCCTGCCCGGCGACTCCCTGCTGTTCACCGCGGGCCTGCTGTCGCGGTCGGGCGCGCACTCCGGGCCGCACCTGGATCTGACGCAGGTGCTGGCCGCCGCCGTCACCGGGGCGCTGGTGGGCGCGCAGTGCGGGTACGTGCTCGGCCGCCGGGGCGGCCGGGCGCTGCTGACCCGGTCCCGCAACAAGCGCCTGCACGAAGGGGCGGCCCGGGCCGAGGAGTTGCTCGACCGGTACGGCCACGCCCGGGCGATCGTGCTGGCGCGCTTCGTGCCGGTGGTCCGCACGGTCCTCAATCCGCTCGCCGGCGCCCTGGGGGTGCCGCCGCGCACCTTCGCCGTGTGGCAGACGACCGGCGGTCTGGTGTGGACGGCGGGGCTGATCCTCGCCGGGTACGCGCTGGGCTCGGTGGTCCCGGACGTGGACCGCTACCTCCTGCCGATCGTCGGGCTCATCGTGGTGCTGTCCCTGCTGCCCCTGGCGCTGGAACTGCTGCGCAGCCGGCGGGCGGCGGCCGCCGGGGCCACGAGCCCGCGGGCGGACACGGACTGACGCCCGGCCGGCGCCGGCCCGTCAGGAGGCGGCGGCCCCGGCCCGGGTGCCCGCGCGGCGGACGGTGGGCACCACCAGCGGGCTGCCGCTCTCCGGGTCGTCGATGATGCGGCAGGGCAGGCCGAAGACGTCCTCGACCAGTTCGGCGGTCATCACCACCGCCGGGTCGCCTTCGGCGGCGATCTCGCCGCCCGCTCTCATCACCACCAGGTGGGTGGCGTAGCGGCACGCCTGGTTGAGGTCGTGCAGGACCGCGACGACCGTGCTCCCCCGGTGCTCGTGCAGATCGGCGCAGAGGTCCAGCACGTCGAACTGGTGGGCGATGTCGAGGTAGGTGGTGGGCTCGTCCAGCAGCAGGATCGAGGTCTGCTGGGCCAGGACCATGGCGAGCCGGACGCGCTGCCGCTGGCCGCCGGAGAGGTCCTCGACGGGCCGGTCGGCCAGTTCGAGGACGCCGGTGAGCGTCATCGACTCCGTCACGGCGTCCTCGTCCTCGGCGGACCACTGCCGCAGGAACCGCTGGTGCGGGTAGCGCCCCCGGGCGACCAGGTCCCCCACCGTGATCCCGTCGGGGGCCGTCGAGGACTGCGGGAGCAGGCCCAGCCTGCGGGCCACCTCGCGCGAGCGGTAGGAGGAGAGGGCGGCGCCGTCGAGGAGGACCTCGCCGGCGCGGGGCCTGAGCATTCTCGCCAGGGCCTTGAGGAGGGTCGACTTGCCGCAGGCGTTCGGGCCGACGATCACCGTGAACGAGCGGTCGGGGATGGCGACGTCGAGGCCGGTGGCCACGGTCCGCCGGTCGTAGGAGAGCGTCAGGCCCTCGGCCCGCAGCCGGGTTTCCAGGTGGTGCTTCTGTGTCATGCGCGGCTCTTTCGCGACTCCGTGACCAGCAGCCAGATGAGGTAGAGCCCGCCGATGGTGCCGGTCGCGGTGCCGACGGGCAGGAGGGCCGGTGAGAAGATGCGCTGCACCGCGAAGTCGCTCACGGCCAGCAGGGCGGCGCCCATGAGGGCGGCGGTGACCAGGCCGGGGCCGGCGGAGCGGGTCAGCCGCCGCGAGAGCTGCGGCGCCGCCAGCGCGATGAACCAGATGGGGCCGGTGGCGGCGGTGGCGACCGCGGCCAGGCCGACGCTCACCACCAGCAGGACCAGCCGGCTGCGCCCGGCGTCGACGCCTAGGGCCCGGGCGGTGTCGTCGCCCATCTCCAGCATCGACAGCCTGCGGGCGAAGCGGACGGCGACCGGGAGCAGGATCGCGAGCGCGATGCCGACGGTGGTCGCCTGGTCCCAGGTGCGGCTGTTGAGGCTGCCGACGAGCCAGGTCTGGGCGGCCAGGGCGTCCTGCAGGCTCGCCCGGGTGATCAGGTAGGAGTTGGCGGCCAGCAGGATGGCGCTGACGCCGATGCCCATGACGACGAGCCGGAACCCCTGCGGGCCGCGGGTGAACGCGAGCAGGTAGACCACCAGGGCGGTGGCCAGGCCCCCGATCAGCGCCCCGAGCGCGATCTGGGTCATGCTGCCGTGCAGCACGATGATGACGACGAGCGCTCCGGTGGCCGAGCCGTTGGTGAAGCCGATGATGTCGGGGCTGCCGAGGGCGTTGCGCGTGAGGCTCTGCAGGACCGCACCGCTGACCGCGAGGGACGCGCCGACGAACAGCGCGGTCAGCAGCCGGGGCAGGCGCAGGGTGTTGACGATGAAGTCGGCGCTGCCCGAGCCCTGTCCGATCAGTGCCTCGAAGGCTTCCCCCACCGACAGCTGGAAGTCGCCGGTGGTGAGCGTGAGGCCGGTGATGAGGACCAGGGCGAGCACCAGGGCCAGGGACACGGCGACGGGGCGGACCTCGATCCGCAGGGACAGCCGCCCGCCCCGGGCGCGCAGGACCAGGCCGCCGACCACCGGGGCCCGGTGCACTCCGGCGGTGCGGGGGGCCGCGGTCCGCGGGGGCGCGTCCTGGAGGGGGCTCACAGCATGACCAGCTTTCGGCGGCGGCACAGCATCAGGAACAGGGGTCCGCCGAGGAAGGCGGTGACGATGCCGACCTGGATCTCGCCGGGGGATCCGAGCACCCGGCCCAGGACGTCCGCGCCGATCAGCAGGATCGGCGCGAGCAGGGTGGAGTACGCCATCACCCACCGCTGGTCGGGGCCGACCACGAACCGCGCGATGTGCGGCACGGCGAGGCCGATGAAGCCGATGGGGCCGGCGGCGGCGGTGGCGGCGCCGCACAGCAGCATCACGGCGACGGTGCCGAGGATCCGGGTGCGGCCGATCCGGACGCCGAGGGCCCGCCCGACCTGGTCGCCCATGGCCAGCGCGTTCAGCGACCGGGACAGGGCCAGGGCGATCCCCGCGCCCACCGCGACGAACGGCAGGATCACGTAGACCACGTCGTACTTCCGGCCCGCGAGCGAGCCGACCGTCCAGAACCGGAACTCGTCGAACGCCCGCGGATCGAGCAGCAGGACCGCCGAGTTGAACGCGTAGAGCACCGCCGTCAGGGCCGCTCCGGCGATGATCAGCCGGTCCGGGGTGGCGAGTCTGCGCCCTGCGGAGCCGAGGAGGTAGACGGCGACGGAGGCGAGCGCGGCGCCGAGGAAGGCGAACCACACGTAGCCCAGGGCCGTGCCCACGCCGCAGAAGGCGATGGCGACGACGACGCCGGTGGAGGCGCCCAGGCTCACGCCCAGCAGGCCGGGGTCGGCGAGCGGGTTGCGGGTCAGCGCCTGCATCAGCGCCCCGGACAGGCCGAGGGCCGTGCCCACGAGGAGGCCGAGCAGGGTGCGGGGGATGCGGTAGTCGTGGATGATGACGGCGGCGTCCGAGCCGTCGTGGTGCCACAGCAGGCTCCACGTCGCGGTGAAGGGGATGTCCCGGGTGCCCACCCACACACTGGCCAGGGCGAGGACGGTCAGCGCGGCGATCGCGGCGAGCAGACCCAGGCCGCGCCACGCGGCCGGTGAGGAGCGGCGCACCGGCGGGGCCGCTGAGCCGCCGACGGGGGCCTCGGGTTTCCCTGGGGCCTCGACTGACAACAGGGACCTCCCCTTGGCGGCGCGTCGCCCCCTCACACGAGGGCAGTGACTTAGGTGAGGCTAACCGAACATGTCAGGCCAGGTCAACGCTCCCCGGGCCCGGTGCGCGCACGCCCCCGACGCACCTTCGCACGCCCCCTCGGAGGGTGACGCTCATTCATCAGGGGTGGGCAGCAAGCGTGTTGGCCCCCCGCTGTCACACCGGGGGCGAAAGGAGTCGGCACGGACCAGCGCGACCCGAGTGATAGTTAGAGTAGCCTTACCTAACTTATTGCTGTTCGATGGAGGTACCGCATGCTCGAGGGAGGACCGACGGGGGGCGATGTCCTCCGGAGGGCGATCGGGGGCCAGCGTCGCCATGTGGCCGGGGCATCGCTGCTCGGCACGGCGCACCAGGGGTGCGAGGCGATGGTTCCCGTCGTCATAGGCATAGTGATCGACCGGGCGGTGGCCACCGGCGACTCCGGGGCCCTCGTGCGCTGGCTGGTGGTGCTCGCCGGGCTCTTCCTCGTCCTGTCCACGTGCTACCGCGTCGGGGCGCGGATGGGCGAGCGGGCCGGTGAGCAGGCCGCGCACCGGCTGCGGCTGGAGCTCGGCACCCGGGTGCTCGACCCCCGCGGCGGCGCGGACGCCGACCGGCTCCCCGGCGTCCTGGCCACCATCGCGACGAGCGACGCCAAGCGCGTCGGCGGCGTCGCGACCGTGCTGCCCTACGGCGTGGCGGCGCTCGCCGGCCTGGCCGTCAGCGCCGTGGTCCTGCTGCGGATGTCCGTGCCGCTCGGGCTGCTCGTCCTGCTCGGCATCCCTCCCCTCCTCTGGCTCGGACACCGCATCAGCCGGCCGCTGGAGCGGCGCAGCGGGGTCGAGCAGGAGCACGCCGCGCAGGCGTCCGGCATCGCCACCGACCTGGTCGCGGGCCTGCGTGTGCTCAAGGGGTTCGGCGCGGAGTCGGCGGCGGTGGCGCGGTACCGGCGCACCAGCCAGGACTCCCTGGGGGCGGCGCTGCGCGCCGCCGGGAGCCGGGCGTGGCACGACGGCGCCATCCTCGCCCTGACCGGCATCTTCATCGCCCTCATCGGGCTGGTCGGCGCGCACCTGGCGATGAACGGTGACATCAGCGTCGGCGAGCTGGTGGCGGCCGTGGGCCTCGCGCAGTTCCTGCTGGGCCCGTTCCAGCTGCTCACCTACGTCAACGGCGAGTTCGCCCAGGGCCGGGCGTCGGCGGAGCGGATCGCCTCGGTGCTCGCCGCCCCCGCCGCCGTGCCGACGGGAACGGCCGCGCCGGCCGCCCCGGTCGCCGGGGCGCTGCGGCTGCGCGGCGTGCGGCACGGCGCGCTGCGCGGGCTCGACCTCGACATCGCGTCCGGGAGCCTCGTCGGCGTCGTCGCCAGGGACCAGGCGGCCGCGGCCGACCTGCTGGTCTGTCTGGCGCGCGAAGCCGCGCCCGAGGAGGGCTCGATCGAGCTCGACGGCGTGGACCTGGCCGAGCTCGACCCCGCGGCCGTCCGCGGTGCGATCCTCGTCGCCCATCACGACGCGGACCTCTTCGAGGGCAGTGTGCTCGACAACGTCCTGGCCGGCCGGGACGGTGACGCGGCCGGAGCCGGCCCGGCGCTGGAGGCCGCGGCCGCCGACGACGTCGCCCGCACCCTCCCCGAGGGGCTGGAGACCGTCCTCAGTGAGCGCGGCCGGTCGCTGTCCGGCGGCCAGCGCCAGCGGGTCGCGCTCGCCCGCGCCCTCGCCGCCGACGCGCCGGTCCTGGTCGTCCACGACCCGACCACGGCGGTGGACACGGTCACCGAGTCCAAGATCGCCTCCCGGCTGCGGGACGTCCGCGCCGGCCGCACCACGATCCTCGTCACCACCAGCCCCGCGCTGCTGGCCGTCACCGACCGCGTGGTGGTGCTGGACGGCGGCACCGTGACCGCCGAGGGCCGGCACCCCGACCTCGCCGCCGCCCACGCGGCGTACCGCTCGGTGGTGCTCACGTGACCACCACCGACGGGACACCGAACGCCATGACCGACGAGGCACGCAACGAGAGGGGGCCGGCGATGAGCGCGGCCGGCACAGCGGAACGTGAGCTCCTGCCGACGGCCACCGGCGCCCAGACCCTCGCCGTCCTCGGTCCCCTGCTGCGGCGCCACCGGGCCCTGGCCGTGGCGGCCGTGACGGTGCTGCTGGTGGGCACGGGCATCGGCCTGCTGACCGCGCCGCTGCTCGGCCACATCGTCGACCAGGTGGTCGAGCGGCGGGGCGCGGACGCGCTGACGGTGCCGATGGTCCTGCTGGTGGCGGTCGCCGTGGGGCGGGGCGCCGCCACCGCGGTCGGCAGCTCCCTCGTCGCCCGGCTCGGCGAGACGGTCCTGGCGAGCCTGCGCGAGCAGTTCATCGAGCGGGCGCTGCGCCTGCCCCTCGAACGCGTCGAGCAGGCCGGCTCCGGCGACCTGACGTCCCGGGTCACCGGCGACGTGGCGCTGATAGCGAAGACGGTGCGCCAGGCGCTGCCGGAGTTCAGCCGTTCCGCGTTCACGATCGTGCTGACGCTGGTCGGGCTGGCCGTCCTGGACTGGCGGTTCGCGCTCGTCGTCCTGGTGGCCGCGCCCGTGCACTACTTCACCGTGCGCTGGTACATGAGCCGCGCCATCCCCGTCTACGCCGCGCACCGCGTGGCGACGGGGGCGCTGCAGCACCAGCTGCTGGACAGCGTCGGCGGGGTGCGGACCGTGCGCGCCTTCCGGCTGGGCGAGCGGCACGTGGAGCTGGTCGGGCGGCGGTCGCAGTCGGCCGTCGACCTGGCGCTGCGCGGCAACCGGCTGGTGACGGGCTTCTTCTCCCGGCTGAACGTCGCCGAGTTCCTGGGGCTGGGCTCGGTCCTGGTCACCGGCTTCTTCCTGGTCGACAACGGCTCGGTGAGCATCGGCACGGCGACCGCCGCGGCCCTGTACTTCCACAGTCTGTTCAACCCGCTCAACGCCGCGCTCGTCCTGATCGACGACGCGCAGTCCGCCGGGGCCAGCCTGGCCCGCCTCGTCGGGGTGTCCAGCCTGCCCGGCGAGCAGGAGCCGGCCCGGCCCGGCGTGCCCGCCGACGGCTCGGTCACGGTGGCCTCGCTCGGCCACGCCTACGTGCCCGGCCGCCCCGTGCTGCGGGAGGTGGACCTGGAGGTCCGCAGCGGGGAGCGGGTGGCGCTGGTCGGTGCCAGCGGCGCGGGCAAGACGACCCTGGCCAAGCTGATCGCCGGCATCCACCGGCCGTCCGGCGGGTCGGTCGCGCTCGGCGGCGTCGACACCGGGGCACTGGGCCCGGCCGGCATCCGCCGGACGGTGACGCTGATCAGCCAGGAGGTCCACGTGTTCGCCGGGCCGCTGGCCGACGACCTGCGCCTGGCCCGGCCGGAGGCCACCGACGAGGAGCTGCGGGCGGCGCTGGAGAAGGTGGACGCCCTGCCCTGGGTGGACGAACTGCCCGACGGGCTCGCCACGGTGGTGGGCGAGGGCGGCCACCGGCTGACGGTGACCCAGGCCCAGCACCTGGCCCTGGCCCGCCTCGTCCTCGCCGACCCGCCGGTGGCCATCCTGGACGAGGCCACCGCCGACGCCGGCAGCGCCGGCGCCCGCACCCTGGAGAGTGCCGCGGCCCGGGCCCTGGAGGGCCGGACGGGCCTGGTGGTGGCCCACCGGCTGACCCAGGCCGCCACCGCGGACCGGATCGTCGTCCTGGACGGCGGCCGGGTCGTCGAGACCGGCACCCACGACGACCTGGTGGCCGCCGGCGGGCGCTACGCCACGCTGTGGGCCGCGTGGTCCGACAGCCGCCGGGAGTCGGAGGAGCCCGTGCCGGGCTGACGACGCTCCCCCCCTCCCCCATGACGAAAGGCCCCCGCAGTTGGCGGGGGCCTTTCGTCATGCCCGCAGCGTCCGCAGGTGCTCGACGAGGACGGGGACGTGGCTGTGTTCGACGTCCTTCACGGAGGTGACCAGGGTGACGGTGGAGGTGCGGGCGAGGTCGCGCAGATGCCGGGCCGCGGCCGCCGGCCCGGGTCCGGCGAGCTCGGCGCGGTACCGCTCGGCGAACTCCTCGTGGTCCCCGGTGCGGTGGTAGCGGGAACGCAGCTCACCGGACGGGGTGACGTCCTTCAGCCACTCGTCCACCGCCGCGCGCTCCTTGGACAGGCCGCGCGGCCACAGCCGGTCCACCAGGACCCGAACGCCGTCGGCGGGGTCCGCCGCGTCGTAGACGCGGCGGACGCGGAACGGGGGCGCGGGGCTCACGGGGTCCTCCTCCTGCCGGGGCCGCTCCGGACCGCTCCAGTTCACACCCCCGCGGGCCCTTCCGCCACCGAGCGCGGGAAGGGCCCCGCCGCCCGCTCCGGAAGGTCTCCGGAGCGGGCGGCGGGGCCCTGTGCGGGGCGCCGGGCGTCAGCCCTGCGGCGCGACGAGGCTCGCGGGCCGCAGGTCGGCCCAGTGCGTCTCGACGTAGTCCAGGCACGCTTCCCTGGTGTCCTCGCCGAACGCGGTCCGCCACCCCGCCGGCACCTCGGCGAAGGCCGGCCACAGCGAGTGCTGGTTCTGCTCGTTGACCAGGACCAGGAAGCGGGCCTGCGGGTCCTCGAACGGGTTGGTGGTCATGCGTCACTCCTCATCGACATTACGGTGAACAGCTCGGAGAGCGGCTGTTCGGGTGCGGCCGCCGCGTGGCGCAGCAGCGCGTGCAGTTCCTCGGCCAGCCGGCGGGCCTTCGCCCGGCCGAGCAGCGCGGTCGCGAAGATCAGTGCGCAGTGCACCGGTCCGTCGCCGCGCGGTTCGTAGAAGCTGAGGGTCAGCTCCGCTCCGGTGGAGCCGGTGGGCACGGCGTCCAGGGTGCCCAGGCCGCCTTCGAGTGCGTCGAGGCGGGCCTGCTCGTGGTGGACGACCATGACCTGGGGTCCGGCCGGTGCCAGGCCGGTGGCCCGCGCGACGTCGTCGAAGGGGACGTCCTGGCGGTCCAGGGCGCTGAGCGTGGTCTCCCGCACCCGGGCCAGCAGCTCCGCGAAGGTCGGGTCGCCCCCGGTGTCGGTGCGCAGCACGACGGTGTTCAAGAAGCAGCCGACGAGGTCGGCCAGCTGGTCGTCGGTGCGCCCGGCGACCATGGTGCCGATCGGCAGGTCGGTGCCCGCGCCGTGGGCGGTGAGCAGCGCGGCCAGTGCCGAGTGGAGCACCATGAACATGCTCGTGCCGGTCCGGTGGGCGAGGTCGTCGACGACGGCGTGCAGCCGCTCGTCGAGGACGAACTCGACGAGGTCGCCGCCGGGTCCGGGCCTGCCGGGCCCGGCCTGGCGCCGGGCGTCCGCCGGCAGGGTCAGCTCGCGCGGGACGTCCCGGAGCGTCCGCCGCCAGTACGCCAGCTGGCGTCCGCCGGGGCTGTCGGGCAGGGCGGGGTCGCCGAGCAGGTCGTGCGCCCAGCGGGTGTAGTCGGTGTAGGTGACCGGCAGGGGTGTCCACACCGGCGCGCGGCCGTGCGAGCGGGCCGCGTAGGCGGTGCTGAGGTCGCGGAGCAGGGGGACGACCGACCATTCGTCGACGGCGAGGTAGTGCAGGGTGAGCAGGATCGCCTGGGCTCCGCCGGGGCCGGTCAGCAGCCGGACGCGCAAGGGGGCCTGCCGGGTCAGGTCCGCGGTTCCGGCGGCGAGTTCGCTGAGGCGGGCCTCGGGGTCGGCGCAGTCCTCCCGCTCCAGGGCGGGCGGTGCGACGGGCCGCTGGTATACGGCGCCGTCCCGCTCGGCGAAGGCGGTGCGCAGGGGTTCGTGCCGTTCCACCACGTCGGCGAGGGCTGCCGCGAGGGCCTCGGCGTCGAGTCCGCCGGGGGAGCGCAGGACGAGCGCGTGGTCGTAGCCGGTGCGGCGCCGGTGGGAGGTCCACCGCCAGCGCTGGGCGGGGGCGAGCGGCAGGTCGGCTCCGGTGTCGTCGGGCCGGCCGGTGCGGGTCAGCGAGGGCCGGCCGGCGGTGGCGCCGTCGAGTTTGGCGGCGAGGCCGGCGACGGTGAGCCCGTCGAAGACGTCGCGGATGCTCAGGTCCACTCCGAAGACGGACCGGATGCGGCCGAGGAGGCGCATCGAGGCCATGGAGTGGCCGCCCAGGGCGAAGAAGTTGTCGTGGGCGCCGACGTCCGTCAGCTCCAGGATCTCGCCGAAGAGCTCGGCCAGCCGGATCTGGGTGGGGGTCGCCGGGGCGGCGTCGCCGGTCAGCTCGGACCAGTCGGGGGCGGGCAGGGCCCTGCGGTCCAGCTTGCCGTTGGGCGTCAGGGGCAGCGGCCCGTCCAGGGGCACCACGAGGGTGGGCACCATGTATTCGGGCAGCGTCCCGGCGACGTGGGCGCGCAGGGCCTGCGGGTCGGGTTCGGTGCCGTCGCTCACGGTGTAGGCGACGAGCCGCACGATGTCGCCCTTGCGGTCGGGGACGACGGCGGCCTGGGTGACTGCCGGGTGGCTGACGAGCGCGGCCTCGATCTCGCCGAGTTCGATGCGGAAACCGCGGACCTTGACCTGGGTGTCGACCCGGCCGAGGAAGTCGAGGTTGCCGTCGCGGCGCCAGCGGGCCCGGTCGCCCGTGCGGTACATGCGGGTGCCGGGGGCGCCGAAGGGGTCGGCGACGAACCGCTCCGAGGTGAGGGCGGGCCGGCCGAGGTAGCCGCGGGCGAGGCCGCGCCCGGCGATGTACAGCTCGCCCACCACGCCCGGCGGGACCGGGCTCAGGGTGGCGTCGAGGACGTAGGCGAGGGTGTTGGGGTCCGGTGCGCCGATCGGCACCTGGCCGCCGGCCCGGCCGCCGGCCTGCCGGGCGGGCCAGAGGGTGGAGTTCACCGTGGCCTCGGTCAGCCCGTAGGCGGCGATGAGGTTGACGCTGTCGCCCCAGCGGTCGAAGAGGTCCGGCGGCACGGTCTCGGTGCCGACGAGGATCGTCGATCCCTCGGGCAGGGCGCAGTCGGCGGGCAGGGCCGAGACCAGGGACGGCGGCAGGATCATGTGGGTGATGCGCTGGCCGGCGAGGAAGTCGGTGAGCGCGGGTCCGGCGACGCGGGCCTCGTCGGGTATCAGCACCAGCCGGCCGCCGTGGCACAGGGCCATGGCGAGCTCGAACACGGCGACGTCGAAGCCGATCGAGGCGAATTGCAGGACCCTGCTGTCGCGTTGGAGGCCCATCCGGTCCACGGCCGTGGCGACGAGGCTGGAGATGCCGTCGTGGGGGACGATCACGCCCTTGGGGCGGCCGGTGGAGCCGGAGGTGTAGATGACGTAGGCCGCTTGGTCGAGGCTGACCGGCGGGGCGGTCACGGCGGAGGCGGGCAGCCGGTCGAGCGCGGCCGCGGTGTCCGGGGCGTCGAGCAGCAGGACGGGCACCCCCGGCACGTCGGGTATCTTCCCGGCGACCGGTTCGGTGCCCACGACGAGGGCGGCGCCGGAGTCCTCGACCATGTAGGTGAGGCGGTCCGCGGGGTGGACGAGGTCGAGCGGGAGGAACGCGGCGCCGAGCTTGAGGGCGGCGAGGACGGTCGCGACCATGTCGGCCGAGCGGGGCACGGCCACGCCGACCACGCTCTCGGTGCCCACCCCGTGCCCGGCCAGCAGGTGGGCGATGCGGTTCGCGCGGGCGTCGAGCTGTGCGTAGCTCACCGACCGGGACCGCTCAACGACGGCCACGGCGTCGGGCCGCTCGGCCAGGCGCCGGGCGAACAGGGCGGGCAGGGAGGACTCGTCGACGGCACGGGCGGTGGCGTTGAAGTCCTCCAGGACCAGGCGCCGTTCGCCGGCGGTGAGGACGCAGGCGTGGGAGACGGGCCGCTCCGGTGCGGCGACGACCGCGGCGATCAGCCGCCGCAGCCGGTCGCCGAGGCCCTCGGCGGTCTCCCGGTCGAAGAGGTCGGTGGCGTATTCGAGGCGGCAGCCGAGCGTGCCCTCCTCCTCGGTGTCGCCGGTCTGCTCGGTGAAGCTGAAGACCAGGTCGAACTTGGCCGTCCGGGCCGGCAGGGGCACGAACTCGGCGTGCAGCCCGGGCAGTTCCAGCGCCTCGCCGGTGCGGTGGTGATAGCCGACCATCACCTGGAACAGGGGGTTGCGGGCCAGGGAGCGGGTGGGGTTGAGCTTCTCGACGACGGACTCGAAGGGGACGTCGGCGTGGGAGAACGCGGCGAGGTCGGTGTCCCGCAGGCGGGCCAGGAGGTCGTGGAAGCTCGGGTCGCCGGTGAGGTCCGCGCGCAGGACGAGGGTGTTGACGAAGAAGCCGACGAGGTCGTCCAGGGCTTCGTCGGTCCGCCCGGCGATGGGCGAGCCGAGGGGGATGTCGGTGCCGGCGCCCATGCGGTGGAGCAGTGCGGCGACGGCTGCGTGCACCACCATGAACATGCTCGCGCCGCTGTCCCGGGCGAGGCGGCGCAGGCCCCGGTGGGCGTCGGCGTCGAAGGTGATGTGGTGGTCGGCTCCGGCGAAGCTCGGGCGGACGGGCCGGGGCCGGTCGGTGGGGAGTTCGAGCTCCTCGGGGGCGCCCTCCAGTGCGGTGCGCCAGTACTCCAGCTGCCGGGCGGCGGTGCTCCGCGGGTCGGCGGGGTCGCCGAGCAGCCGCTGCTGCCACAGGGCGTAGTCGGCGTACTGGACGGGCAGGGGCTGCCAGTGCGGGGCCGCGCCGGCCAGGCGGGCGGTGTAGGCGGTGGTCAGGTCGCGCAGGAAGGGGCGGTCGGACCATTCGTCGGTGGTGATGTGGTGGAGCAGGGTGACGGCGATGTGGTCGTCGGGGGCGATGCGGACGACCGTGGCGCGCAGGGGCGGTTCGGCGGCCAGGTCGAAGGGGCGGGCGACGGCGTCGGCGACGATGCCGGCCGCCTCCTCCTCCCCGGCGGTGCGGAACTCCACGGCCGGGCGCGCCCGGTCCGCGGGCAGGACGCGCTGGAGGGCCCGCCCGTCCCGCTCGACGAAGACGGTCCGCAGCGCCTCGTGGCGTGCTGTCACGTCGGCGAGCGCGGCCCGCCAGGCGTCGGGGTCGAAGGTGCCGCGCAGCCGCATCACGAGGGGGAAGTTGTACGCGGCCGAGGTGCCCTCCATCTGCTGGATGACCCACAGGCGCTGCTGGGCGTGGGACAGCGGCAGTTCCGCGGGGCGTTCGGTGGCCACCAGGGGCGGCCGGGCGGGCCCGCCGGAGCCGGCCGCCCGGTCCACGAGCTCGGCGACGGTGGGTGCCTCGAAGAGGTCCCGGATCGAGAGCTCGGCCTCCAGGGCGGTGCGGGCGCGGCTGATCAGCCGGGTGGCCAGCAGGGAGTGGCCGCCGAGGTCGAAGAAGTCGCTGTCGATGCCGACGCCGCCGTCCAGGCCGAGGACCTCGGCGAACAGGGCGCAGAGCGCTTCCTCCCGGGGGGTCCGCGGCGGGCGGCTCGCGGCACCTCCGGCGAGGTCGGGTGCGGGGAGGGCCTTGACGTCGAGCTTGCCGTTGACGGTCAGCGGCAGGGCCGGGGTCAGGACGAGGGCCGCGGGGACCATGTAGTCGGGCAGCCCGGCCTTCAGGTGCGCGCGCAGCCGCCGGACCAGCGGCTCGGTGTCCTCGTCCCCGGTGGGGGTCTCGGGGACCACGTAGCCGATCAGGCGGCGGGTGCCGGCGGTGTCCGCGACGACGACGGCGGCGTGCGCGACCTCGGGGTGGGCGGCCAGGACCGAGGAGATCTCGGCGGGTTCGATCCGGTAGCCGCGGATCTTGATCTGGTCGTCGGTGCGGCCGAGGAAGTCCAGCAGCCCGTCCGGGCGTCGCCGGACGAGGTCGCCGGTGCGGTACATCCGCTCCCCCGGGGCGCCGAAGGGGTCGGCGACGAACCGTTCGGCGGTCAGGCCGGGCCGGTCGTGGTAGCCGCGGGCGAGGCCGGTGCCGGCGATGTACAGCTCGCCGGGGCAGCCCGGCGGGACGGGCCGCAGCATGGCGTCGAGGACGTGGGCGCGGGTGTTGCGGATGGGCCGGCCGACGGTGGGCACGGGGCTGTCGGCCGTGGAGCCGCCGAGGGTGTTGATCGTGTACTCGGTGGGCCCGTAGAGGTTGTAGCCGTAGGTGCCCTCGGTGTCGCGCAGCCTGCTCCACACTGCGTCGGAGACGGCCTCGCCGCCGAGCAGGACGAGCGCGGGCCGGTGCCGGGCGGCGCCGGCCTGCGCGGCCCCGGTGGTCCGCTCCAGCAGCCCTTCCTCGATGAGGAGTTGCGCGTAGGTGGGCGTCACGTTGACGACGTCGACGCGGTTGCTGTCGCAGTAGGCGACGAGGGCTTCGGCGTCGCGGCGCAGCTCCTCGTCACAGATGTGCACCTCGTGTCCTTCGACGAGCCAGAGCAGCTCCTCCCAGGACATGTCGAAGGCGAAGGAGACGGTGTGCGCGATGCGCAGCCGCCGGCCGCCGGCGGAGGCGATGGCCGGGTCGAAGATCTCCTTCTGGTGGTTGAGCTGCATGTTGGTCAGGCCGCGGTAGGGCGTGACGACGCCCTTGGGCCGGCCGGTCGAGCCGGAGGTGTAGATGATGTAGGCGGGGTGTTCGAGCCGGTCCGCCAGGCCGTGCGCGAACGCGGGCCGTTCGGCGTCGGCGATCTCCTCCGGGGGGAGGGCGGCGAGGGCGGCGGCGACGGCCGGGTCGTCGAGGAGCACCTCGGGGGCGAGGGCTCCGGGGGTCTCCCGCAGGGTCGGGGCGACGGCCGTGGTGGAGAGCAGGCACATCGGTCCGGTGTCCTCGACCATCAGGCGCAGCCGGTCGGCGGGGTGGTCGAGGTCGAGGGGCAGGTAGGCGGCGCCGGTGCGCAGGACCGCGAACAGGGCGACGACCGTGTCCACCGAGCGTGGCAGGGCGAGGGCCACGGCCCGCTCCGGTCCCGCGCCGCGGGCGAGGAGCAGCCGGGCCAGGCGGTTGATCTCGCCGTCGAGTTCGGCGTAGGTCAGGGTGCGGTCCCCGCAGACGAGGGCCGTGGCGCCGGGGGTGCGGGCGGCCTGGGCGGCGAGGAGGTCGGCGACGGTCTCGTCCGGCACGGCTTCGCGGGTGCCGTCGTGGCCGGTGAGCAGGGCGGCCCGCTCGGCGGGCAGCAGCAGGTCGACGCTGCCGGTCCGGGCGGTGAGGTCCGCGGCCAGGCGTTCGAGGACGGTGGTGAAGCGGGTGAGGACCGTGGTCGCGGCCTCGGGGTCGAAGAGGTCGGGCCGGGCGGCGAGCGTCACCCGCAGCCGGGTCTCGGGGGTGACGATGAGGGTGAGCGGGAAGTGCGTGCCGTCGACGTTGGACACGGCGGTGATGCCGTGCCGCTGCCGGAGTGCGGCGGCCCGGTCCTCGCCGTCGGCGGACCGCAGGACGAAGAGGGTGTCGAAGAGGCGTCGGTGGCCGGTCTGCTGCTGGAGGGCGCCGAGGCCCACGTGTTCGTAGGGCATGACGGCGGCGCGCTCGGACTGCATCCGCCGGAGCAGGTCCAGGAGGGGCTCGGCCGGGTCGAAGGCGATACGGGCGGGGACGGTGTTGAGGAACATGCCGATGATGCCGGCGACGTCGGGCACCTCGGCGGGGCGGCCCGCCACGGCGGTGCCGAAGGCGACGTCGCCGCGGCCCACCATGGCCGACAGGACCAGGCCCCAGGCGGCGTTGAGCACGGTGTTCAGGGTGAGGCCGTGGCGGCGGGCGGCGGCGCGCAGCCGGTCGCTGGTCTCCCGGGAGAGGGTCGCCTCGACGTCGCGCGGGATGACCGGGCCGCTGTCGCGGCCGGCGGGGGCGAGCAGGGTCGGCTCGTCGAAGCCGGCGAGGGCGCGGCCCCATTCGGCCAGGGCGGTGTCGGTGTCCTGCCGGTCCAGCCAGGCCAGGTAGTCGCGGTAGGAGCCGCCGGGCGGGAGGCCGGTGTCGTCACCGGCGCGCTCGTAGAGGGTGAAGAGCTCTTCGAGGAACAGCCACGCGGACCAGCCGTCCCACAGGATGAGGTGGTGGGTGACGACGAGCCGGTCCCGGCCGCCGGGCAGGCGGATCAGCAGCAGCCGGCACAGGGGCGGGGCGGCGAGGTCGAAGCGCTCCCTGCGGTCGGCGGCGAGCAGTTCCCGGGCCCGGGCGTCCGCCTCGGCGGCGGGCAGCGCGGAGAGGTCGGTCTCGGTCAGGGGGACCTCGGCGCCGTCGGTGACGAACTGCACCGGGCGGTTCAGGCCGTCGCCGGTGAAGCCGGCGCGCAGGCCGGTGTTGCGGGCCAGCAAGGTGGCGCAGGCGGCCCGCAGCCGGTCGGCGTCGAGGCGCCGGTCGAGGTCCAGGGTCTCCTGGGAGAGGTAGACGTCCAGGGCGCCCACGTCGTAGGTGGCGTGGAAGAACATGCCTTCCTGGAGGGGCGAGAGGGGCCATACGTCGCTGACGGGCAGCCCGGCGGCGGCCTCGATGCGGGCGGTCTCCTCGGGGGTGAGCGTGATGCCGCCGAGCGGGGCGGGCGTCTCCTGCGCGGTGCCGGCCGCGGTGACGAGCTGGTCGAGCAGGGCCTGGAGGCCGGGGTCGACGGGCGTTGCGGTCTGCTGGGCGAGCATGGCCTGGAGGGCGGCGGCCATCTGGCCGGCGTCCGCGGCGGCGACGGTCACTCCCGCCGCGTCTCCCGGTCCGGCGGCGGGCGGGCTGGGCAGGGTGGTCAGGGGGGCCTCCTGGGCCGTGGCGGCGAGCGCCGCGGGGGTGCGGCGGACGAACACGTCGCGGGGGGTGAGCGTCAGCCCGTGTTCCCTGGCCCGGGTGGCGACGGCGATCGTGGTGAGGCTGTCGCCGCCGAGGACGAAGAAGTCGTCGTCGGGGCCGGCCCCGGGTATTCCGAGGACGGCGGCGAAGATCTCGCAGAGGGCGCGCTCGTGCGCGTCGCGGGGCGCGCGGCCGCCGGTCCCGGCGGCCGGGGCCGGTGCGGGGAGGGCGTTCTGGTCGAGTTTGCCGCTGGGGGTCAGCGGCAGCTCGTCCAGGATCACGACGGAGCCGGGCACCATGGGCGCGGGCAGTTCCCCGGCGAGCGCCGCGCGCAGGGCAGCGGCGTCCGGGGCGCCGGTGTGCGGGGCGGGGACGGCGTAGCCGACGAGGGCGCCGTCGCGGACGGTCACCGCGGCGTGGGCGACGCCGGGCTGCCGGGAGAGGGCGGCCTCGATCTCGCCGAGTTCGACGCGGTTGCCGCGGATCTTCACCTGCCGGTCGGTGCGCCCGAGGTAGGCGAGCGCACCGTCGGGGCGGCGCCGGACGAGGTCGCCGGTGCGGTACATCCGCTCCCCCGGCGCGCCGAAGGGGTCGGCGACGAACCGCTCGGCGGTCAGGCCGGGCCGGCCGTGGTAGCCGCGGGCGAGCTGGACACCGGCGAGGTAGAGCTCGCCGGGCACCCCGTCGGGCACCTGGCGCAGGAAGCCGTCCAGCACGTACAGGCGGGTGTTCCACACCGGCCGGCCGATGGGGACGGCCTGCTCGGTGCCGCCCGCGTAGGGGAACGACGTCACGTCCACGGCCGCCTCGGTGGGCCCGTAGAGGTTGTGCAGGGGCACTCGGCCGCCGGACCGCGCGGTGAGGTCCCACCAGCGGCGGGCGGTGTCCCCGGTGAGGGCCTCGCCGCTGGCGAAGGCGCGGCGCAGGCTCGCGGCCCAGCCGGGGGTGTCGGTGCCGGCTTCGAGGGCCGCGGCGAACGCGGCCAGCATGGAGGGGACGAAGTGCACGGTGGTGACGCGTTCGGCGTGGATCAGCCCGGCCAGGTAGGCGGGGTCGCGGTGGCCGTCCGGGCGGGCGAGGACGACGGCGGCTCCTTCGAGGAGCGGCCAGAAGAACTCCCACACCGACACGTCGAAGCTGGACGGTGTCTTCTGCAGGATGCGGTCGTCCGCTCGGAGCCCGTAGCGGCCCTGCATCCAGGCGAGACGGTTGTGGACCGCCCGGTGGGTGACCACGACGCCCTTGGGACGGCCGGTGGAGCCGGAGGTGTAGATCAGGTAGGCGGGGTCGTCGGGCCGTGCGGGCTCGCCGGGGGTGTCGGGGGCGTGCTCGGGGTGCTCCAGGACCAGGTGGTCGACCCCGTCGACGGCGGGCAGGCGCACGGATCCGGCCGCGGTGGTCACGGCGGTGCGCGCGCCGGAGTCGGCGAGCATGAATGCCACCCGGTCGGCCGGATAGTCCAGGTCCACGGGCAGGTAGGCGGCGCCCGACTTCAGGACGCCCAGCAGCGCGACCATCAGCTCGGCCGAGCGCGGCACGGCGACGGCGACGAACTGCCCGGGGCCCGCGCCGCGGGAGCGCAGCCGCCGCGCCAGGGCCTCGGCGCGCCGGTCGAGTTCGGCGTAGGTCAGCCGGGTGCCCTCGAAGACGACGGCGGTGGCCAGGGGGGTCCGCTCGGCCTGGGCGGCGAAGGCGGTGGCGAGCGTGGCCTCGGGCACGGTGTGCGCGGTCGCGTTGAGTTCGGCCAGGCGCTCGTGCTCCCGCTCGGAGAGCAGGTCCAGGCGGGCGGCCGGGAGGGCGGGGTCGCTCACCAGGGTCCGCAGGAGGGTGACGTAGCGGTCGGCCAGGGTGCGGACCGCCGCGTGGTCGAGGCGGGTGGCGTCGTGCTTCCAGCGCAGCCGCAGGGTGCGGCCCGGGTGGACGACGAGGGCGAGCGGGTAGTGGACGGCGTCGAAGACCTCCGCCCCGGTGATGAGGGGCTCCTCGGCGGGGTCCTCCGGGGCCGGGTAGTTCTCGAACACCACCAGGGTGTCGAAGAGTTCGCCGGTGCCGGCGGCGCGCTGGATGTCGGCGAGCCCGAGGTGGTGGTGGTCCAGCAGCCCGGCGTGCTCGTCCTGCAGGCGCAGCAGGGCGTCGGTGAGGGAGTCCCACGGCCGGACGCCCAGCCGCGCGGGCACGGTGTTGATGAACAGGCCGACGGCGGCGTCGAGGCCGTCGACCTCGGTGGTGCGCCCGGAGACGGTGGTGCCGAAGGTGACGTCGGCGCTGCCGGTGAGGCCGCCGAGGAGCAGGCCCCAGGCGCCGTGGACGACGGTGCTCAGGGTCAGGCCGTGGGTCCGGGCGTAGGTGGTGAGGTCGGCGGTGAGCTGCTCGGGGACGCTCACGTCGAGGTGTTCGGGCCGGGCGGGGCCGGGTTCCGCGGTCCCGGTGGGGTCCGGCGGGAGGAGCAGGGTCGGCCCGTCCAGGCCGGCGAGGGCGCGGCGCCAGGCGGCGCGGGCTCCTTCGCGGTCGCGTCCGGCCAGGTGGGAGAGGTAGGGGTGCGGGTCGGCCGGGCCGGGGAGTTCTTCGCCGCGGTAGGCGGCGCGCAGTTCGCGCAGCAGGACGGAGACGGACCAGCCGTCGGCGATGATGTGGTGCAGGGTGAGCAGGAGGCGGTCGCGGTCTGCGCCGTGGACGAGCGTGGCGCGGAGCAGCGGTGGCGCGGCGAGGTCGAAGCGCTCGGCCCGGTCGGTGCGGAGCAGGTCCTCCAGGGCGGCGGTGCCGGTGGCGGTGGTCTCCCGCCACGGCAGGGTGACGGCGTCGGCGAGCCGCTGGACGACCCGGCCGCCGGGGAGCTGGCGGAAGCCGGCGCGCAGCAGCGGGTGGCGGTCGAGGAGCGTCTGGAGGGCCTGCCGGAGCCGGTCGGCGTCGACGGGCGCGGCGAGGTCGAGGAGTTCCTGCACGACGTACAGGTCGGGGGCGTCCTCGTCGACGTTCGCGTGGAAGAAGAAACCTTCCTGGAGCGGCGAGACGGGCAGCGCGTTCGTGTCGAGTTCGGTCTGGGCCACGGTGCGGGCGGGGGCGGTGGCCGCGGCGGCGGCGAGCGCGGCGACCGTGCGGCGGCGGAAGACGTCGCGGGGGGTGATCTCCAGTCCGGCCTCGCGGGCGCGGTGGACGAGCTGGATGGCGACGATGCTGTCGCCGCCGAGCGCGAAGAAACTGTCGTGGACGCCGGCCGAGGGCAGGCCGAGGACGTCGGCGAACAGTGCGGCGAGGGTGGCTTCGGCGGGGGTGGTGGGGGCGTCGGCGCCGGCCATCGCCGTCCACTGCGGGTCGGGCAGGGCCCGGGTGTCGAGCTTGCCGTTGGGGGTCAGCGGCAGGGGGCCGGCCAGGACGACGACGGCCGAGGGCACCATGTGCTCGGGCAGGGTCCGGGCCAGCTCGGCGCGGGCGGCGGCCGCCGCCTGCTCCACGTCGGTGCCGGGCTCGCCGGCCAGGTAGGCGACGAGGCGCTTGACGGCCCGGTGGTCCTCGCGGGCGAGGACGGCGGCCTGGGCGATGCCCGGGCAGGCCATGAACGCGCTCTCGATCTCGCCCGGTTCGACGCGGTGCCCGCGGATCTTGATCTGGCCGTCCGCGCGGCCGAGGAACTCCAGGTTGCCGTCGGTGCCCCAGCGGACCCGGTCGCCCGTGCGGTACATGCGGGCGCCGGGGGCGCCGAAGGGGTCGGCGACGAACCGCTCCGAGGTGAGGGCGGGCCGGCCGAGGTAGCCGCGGGCGAGGCCGCGCCCGGCGATGTACAGCTCGCCCTCGGTGCCGGCGGGGACGGGGCGCAGGGCGGTGTCGAGGACGTAAGCGCGGGTGTTGGGGTCGGGGCGGCCGATGGGCACCGGGCCCTCGCGGTCGGGTTCCGCGAGCCAGAGCGTGGAGTTGACGGTGGCCTCGGTGAGCCCGTAGGCGACGACGACCCGCAGCCGGTCCGACCAGCGGGCGATCAGCTCGGCGGGGACGGCCTCGGTGCCCACGACGAGCACGGCGCCCTCGGGGAGCTCGCAGCCCTGCGGCAGCGCCGACACCAGGGACGGCGGAAGGATCATGTGGGTGGCCCGGTGGGCGGCGATGTAGTCCGTCAGGGCGGGCCCGGCGACCCGGCGCTCGGCGGGCACGACGATGACCCGGCCGCCGACGCACAGCGACATGACCAGGTCCCAGACCGTCACGTCGAAGCCGGCCGAGGCGAACTGCACGACGCGGCTGTCCGGGCCGATGCCGAGCCGGTCGGTGGCGGTCGCCATGAGGCTGCCGACGCCGTCGTGGGAGACGACGACGCCCTTGGGGCGGCCGGTGGAGCCGGAGGTGTAGATGACGTACGCGGCCTGGTCGAGGGTGACGGTGACGCCGGGGGCGGAGCCGTCGGTGGCGGCCAGTTCGGCGCGCACGGCGGGGTCGTCGAGCAGGATCCGCCGGACGCCGGGGGCCTCGGGCAGTTCGTCCGCGAGGCCGGACGACGTGAGGACGGTCCGGGCGCCGGCGTCGGCGAGCATGTAGGCGATGCGGTCGCGCGGGTGGTCGGCGTCGAGCGGCAGGTAGGCCGCTCCGGCCTTCATCACGGCCAGCAGGGAGACCACGAGCTCGACCGAGCGGGGCACGGCGACGGCGACGACGTCCTCGCGGCGCACGCCGCGCGCGGTCAGGAGGCGGGCCAGCCGGTTGGCGGCGGTGTCGAGTTCGGCGTACGACAGCTCGCGGTCCTCGCAGACGAGGGCGGCGGCGCCGGGCGCGGTGCGCACCCGCTCCTCGAACGCGGCGGTCCAGGTCAGCTCGGGTACGTCGCGGGGCGCGGTCCCGAACTCCGTCAGCAGGCGCTCGCGCTCGGCGGCGTCGACGAGCTCGATGCGGCCGAGGGGCCGGTCCGCCGACTCCGCCATGGCGTCCAGGACCGCGAGGAAGCGCCGTTCGTGGTCGGCGAGGGTCCGCGCGTCGCACACGGCGGCGTCGGCGTCGAGTCCGACGCGGATGTTCTCGCCGGCGGGGGCGACGGCGGTGACGGCCAGGTCGCTGACGCTGCCGAGCCACAGGGGGTGGAACGCGGCCCGCTGCTCGCCGAAGCGCAGGTCGTCACCGGGGGGCAGGATGTTGACCGTCGGGCCGACGAGCTCGGCGACGCCGTCGACGAGGCCCAGGTCCCGGGCGAGCTCCTCGGCGCGGTAGCGGCCGTGCCCGAGCGCGCCGGTTATCTCGTGCCGTACGGCGTCGACGAGCTGGGCGCAGGTCATGTCGGCGCGGACGCTCAGGCGCAGCGGGAGCACGTTGGAGACCATGCCGGGCAGGTCCCGGTCGGCGTCGGAGCGGGCGGTGACGGGCAGGCCGAGGACGAGGTCCGTCTCGCCGGTGGCGCGGTGCAGGTAGGCGGCCACGGCAGCGACGAGCAGGCGGGACGGGCGGACGCCCAGGGCGTCGGCGGCCTCCCGCAGCCGGGCGGTGCGGGCGGGTGAGAGCTCCGCGGTGCGATGGACCCGGCGGGTCATGGGGGTGTCCGCGCGGGCGATCAGGCGGACGGGCTCCGGGCGGCCGGCGAGCCGGGACGTCCAGTAGGCGCGGTCGGCGGTGAGTTGGTCGGAGGCGCGGTACGCCTGGTCGGCGCCGATGAGGCGGTGAAGTTCCCAGGCGGTCTCCCCGGCGGCGGGGCCGTGGGTGTAGAGCTCGCCGGCCCGGCGGGAGATCAGGACGACGCCCGCGGCGTCGACGGCGATGTGGTGGTAGCGCTGGTACCACAGGACGTGGTCGTCGCGCAGGCGCAGGAGGGCCTGGGCGAAGAGCGGGCCGCGGGCGAGGTCGCAGGGCCTGCCGCGCTCGGCCTCCATCCAGGCCGTGGCGGCGGCGTCGGGGTCGCTCTCGCCGCGCAGGTCGACGTGGAAGACGTCGACGGGGAGGGGGGCGGGGTACTGGCGCGGTCCCGACGGCTCCGCGCTGACGCGCACCCGCAGCGGCTCGGCCTCCTCGACCGCCTGCCGCACGGAGGCGGTCAGGCGGTCGAGGTCGAGGTCGCCGCGCAGGTCGAGGAAGAACGCGATGTTGTACGCCGAGCTGTCCGGCTCGATCTGCTGGGCCAGCCAGAGGCCGGCTTGCGCGCCGGTCATGGGCTGCCCGGTCGCCGTGGTCCGGTCGGACTCGGCATCAAACATGGTCGATCGCCTTTCCCTGGTGGTGCGTCAGCGGTGGAGCGTTTAGTTCTTGGCCGTCAGGAGCGGCAGGATCTCGTCGATGGCGTAGGGGATCGACAGGACCGTGTTGAAGGAGAACGCGGCGCCGATGTCCGGACCCTCGTAGGGGACGAACAGGTCGCGCTTGTCCTGGGAGACCTTCAGCTTCTTGTAGAACGGCTCCGCCTTGATGCGGTCGTTCGCCTGGGTGCTGGAGGTGACCCACACGAGGCGGTCGGCGTCGAGGACGTCCAGCTTCTCGGCGCTCAGCTCGGCGACGTTCCAGCCCGGCTTGGCCAGCTTGTCGATCTCGGGCTTGAGCTTGAAGCCGAGCTCGGAGAAGAAGATGGCCTTGGGGTCGCCCTTGGTGAAGGCCGAGTACTTGCCGGCCTCGAAGCTGTCGGCGACGGTCAGCGTCTGCTTCGCGAACTCGGGGTGCTTGTCGCGGACGGCCTTGAAGCGGGCGCTGATGTCGGTGATCTTCTTCTCGGCGTCGGCCTCCCTGCCGAGGGACTTGCCGATCTGGCGGGTCATCACCTGCCAGGGCGCCATGTAGTCCTGGTGGCCCTTGGGCTGGGCGACGACCGGGGCGATCTTCTTGAGGGTCTCGTACTGCTCCTTCTTCATGCCCGAGTACTGGGCGATGATCAGGTCCGGCTTGAGGCCGGCGATCTTCTCCATGTTGTACTCGTCACGCTCGCCGACGATCTGCGGGGTGTCGGATCCCCAGAGCTTCTTGGTCCACGGCCACTTGCCGTAGGGCTTCTCCTTGAACCAGTCGACCGTGCCGACGGGCTTGACGCCGAGCGAGAGCACGGCGTCCTGGTCGGACAGGCCGAGGGTGACGACCTTCTTCGGGGTCTTCTTGATCTCCGTGCTGCCGTACTTGTGGTCGACGGTGACGGGGAAGGAGCCGGCCGGGGCGCTCGGCTTGCCGGCGGTGTCCTGCTCGTCCTTCCCGGTATCGGAGCCACAGGCGGTCAGGGCCAGGGCGGCGGCGACGGCGACGGCCACGCAGGGCAGTTTGCCGGCGACGCGGGTCAGCACGGGTGGGCGGGAACCTTTGGACACGGGCGTCCCTTTCACGTTCCAGGGTGGGTCATGGCGCGGATGGTGCCCGGCCGGCCGGTGAGGCCGGCGGGCGAGCGGTGGTGTCGCCGGGGACCGGCGGTGGGGAGGGTCAGCGGGCCGGGGAGGGCTCGATCACGCCGAGCGGCATCTGGTCCCCCGACTCCGCCGGGCGGTGGCCCAGGATCGATCCGAGGATCTCGCCGACCCTGATCGCGGTGTTCGACAGCAGCGTCGAGGTGATGCCGTGGGTGTGCTCGGTGCCGCCGCCCTGTACGTAGAGCCCGCAGCGCAGTTCCGGCTTGGTGGCGAGGCGGTAGTCCCGCTCGACGGCGGGGCGCCCCTCGCCGTCGCGCAGGCAGTACTCCTCGACGTCGCCCAGCAGGCCGAGCGCGTCGGCGGGCCGGTATCCGGTGGCGTACACCACAACGTCGGTGTCGAGGGGGGTCTTCTCGCCGGTGACGAGCGACTCGACGGTGGTGCGCACCTTGTCCGGCGTCTCGATGACGTCGGTGAGCCGGGAGACGTTGAGCAGCCGCAGCCGCTCGGTCCCGAGCACCTTCTCCTGGTAGGACCTGCGGTAGAGGTCGTCGATCAACTCGATGTCGACCACGGCGTAGTTGGTGTTGCCGTGATAGCCCATCAGCTTGCGCTTGATCTCGGCGGGTGCCGTGAAGTAGGCGTCGACGGCCTCGGGGTCGAAGATCCGGTTGGCGAAGCTGCTGTCGTCGGCGGGGCTGTAGCCGTAGCGGGCGAAGACGGCGCAGACCTCGGCCGCGGGGAACCGGCGGTGCAGGAAGGCGACGGTCTCGGCGGCGCTCTGGCCGGCTCCGACGACGACGAAGCGGGAGGGCTCGGCGCCGTCCAGGCCCTCGACCTTGGCGAGCAGGTCGCGGTTGTGCCAGATGCGGTCGGTCAGCTCGGTGCCGTCGGGCAGGTGCGGCTGCAGGCCCGTGCCCACCACGAGGTTGCGGGCGCGGTGGACGACGGGTTCCGCGTCCGGGCCGGTGCGGGAGACCACGTCCAGGTACTCGACGACGCCGTCGCGCACCACGGGCCGTACGGCGATGACCTCGTGGCCGTAGCTGACCAGGTCGTCGACCTTGGCCGCGGCCCACTCGAAGTAGTCGTGGAACTCGATCCGCAGCGGGAAGAGGTTCTTCTGGTTGATGAAGTCGACCAGCCTCCCCTTGCTCTGCAGGTAGCACAGGAAGCTGAATTCGCTCGTCGGATTGCGCAGCGTCACGAGGTCCTTGAGGAAGGAGACCTGCATCGTGGCGTCGTCGATCAGCATGCCGCGGTGCCAGCCGAAGGAGGGCTGGCGTTCGAGGAAGTGGGCCGTGACGGCGTGTTGCCGGTCGACGCCCGCGTTGTGCTCGCTCAGCGCTATCGCCATCGCCACATTGGACGGGCCGAAGCCTATGCCTATGAGGTCGTGGACCGGTGGCGTGTCGTCAGAAAGAGCGTGTGACATGTCACTCCCATCGTGCGGGGCAGCCGCTTGTCAGCCGTTTGGGAAGGAACGGAGCAGGGCACGCCTTGGAAGCGACGGCCGAGCCGAACTTAGGTAAAGCTAACCTAATCCGAGAGAGCCTGTCGACGGGAACACCTGACCACCCCCTGAATCGGGGGTCCACGACGTTGCGGAAGTTAGGTAAGCCTTGCTTTACTTGCGTCGATCGAGCCACCGCCCCAAGGAGGAACCCGATGCGGGTCGTCATGTTCGGCTATCAGACCTGGGGGCATCGCACCCTGCAGGCGCTCCTGGACTCCGAGCACGATGTGGCATTGGTCGTGACGCACCCCAAGAGCGACCACGCGTACGAGAAGATCTGGAACGACTCCGTCGCCGATCTCGCCGAGCAGCACGGGGTGCCCGTCCTCATCCGCAACCGCCCGGACGACGAGGAGTTGTTCAGCCGGCTCAAGGAAGCCGACCCGGACGTCATCGTGGCCACCAACTGGCGTACCTGGATTCCGGAACGCATCTTCAACCTGCCGCGGCACGGCACGCTCAACGTGCACGACTCGCTGCTGCCGGCCTACGCCGGGTTCTCCCCGCTGATCTGGGCGCTCATCAACGGCGAGAAGGAGGTGGGCGTCACCGCTCACATCATGGACGAAACGCTTGACGCTGGCGATATCGTCCTACAGCGTGCCGTTCCGGTGGGACCGGCGGACACCACGACGGACCTGTTCCACAAGACGCTGGAGCTCTTCGGCCCGATCACCGTCGACGGCTTGGCCGAGATCGCCTCGGGCCGCACCGACTGGGTCAAGCAGGACCGCAGCAAGGCGAGTTTCTTCCACAAGCGTTCCGCCGAGGACATCCGCATCGACTGGAACTGGCCGGCCGAAGACCTGGAGCGCCTGGTGCGCGCCCAGTGCTCGCCCTACCCGAACGCCTTCGCCTACCACCGCGGCAAGCGCCTGGAGATCACGGCCGCGGCCGTCTCCGAGAACCGCTACGGCGGTACGCCCGGCCGCATCTTCTACCGCGAGGGCGACGCCGTGGTGATCGTCGCCGGAGCGGACGCCCGGACCGGCCGCAACCACGGTCTGGCCGTCAAGCGGGTCCGCACCGAGGACGGCCGGGAAATGCCCGCGGCCGAGTACTTCACCACAATGGGCGGCTACCTCACCAGCCGCCCCTGAACCAGGGGATCACACACCCATGCGCACAGCACAGCCCCGGCACTACCTCATGTGCCGTCCGACCCACTTCGACGTGGTCTACTCCATCAACCCGTGGATGGACCCGCGCAAGCCCGTCGACACCCCGCTGGCCATCGCCCAGTGGGAGAGCCTGCGCCAGACCTACCTGAGCCTCGGCCACACCGTCGAGACCATCGATCCCCTGCCCGGTCTGCCCGACATGGTCTTCGCCGCCAACGGCGCCACCGTGATCGACGGGCGCGCCCTGGTGGCACGCTTCCGCGACGCGGAGCGCATCGCCGAGGGGCCCGCCTACCTCCAGTGGCTGCGCGAGCACGGCTTCGCCGACGCGCGGACCGCCTCCATCGTCAACGAGGGCGAAGGCGACTACCTGCTCGCCGGCGAATGGCTGCTCGCGGGCACCGGCTTCCGCAGCGACCCGCGCTCGCACGCCGAGGCCCAGGAGTTCTTCGGGCGGCCGGTGATCGGCCTGACGCTCGTCGACCCGGACTACTACCACCTGGACACCGCGCTCAGCGTCCTGGACGAGAAGACCGTCGCCTACTACCCGGCCGCCTTCTCCCCCGGCAGCCTCGCCGTGCTCCAACGGCTGTTCCCGGACGCGATCATCGCCACCGACGCCGACGCCTCGGTCTTCGGCCTCAACGCGGCCTCCGACGGGTACAACGTGGTCCTGCCGCACAACGCGACGCACCTCATCGAAGCGCTGCGCGAGCGGGGGTTCAATCCGATAGGCGCCGACATGTCGGAGCTGCTCAAGGCCGGCGGAAGCGTGAAGTGCTGCACGCTGGAGCTGCGTTCGGCCGGCTGACCGGCGCGGCCCCCACGGGCCCGCCCCCAGGACCTCGCGAGCCCTGCCACCGGCTCGCGAGTGATCACAGCCGCGCGGACCGGAGCCGGAACGTGGGGAGATCCAGCGCGTCCGCCAGGCGGCGGTCCGGGTCGGAGAGGATCGGGAAGGGCAGACCGAGCCGGTCGGCGAACTCCCG